>JAGLHE010000222.1 GCA_023143685.1 Candidatus Omnitrophota bacterium | reverse complement strand
CTTGCTGAAAAACTTTTTTAATATGATCTGCTGATTGATGCAACTTGTGATGCGGGTCTTCAATCGCTTTTAAAATAGAATCTAACCCATTCACATTGGACTCCGCGTCTTTGCGCGCATCGCTGAAAAGCCATTTTCCAAAACCGCACTGGTGGTCATCAATCTCTACTTTTAATTCTGTTATAGTATCATCTGTTAAAAATGCTGTTACTTGCTTAACCCAGTTGAGATGGTCTACCTCTCTTTGTGTCATCAGGGCATCCAGTTCATTCCCATAGATAACCTCTGTGGCATTATCAACCGTCTTGCCCATACCAAAAAAGGATATCACCCAGACAATAACAAGAAACAAAAGAACAACCCCTATCCCACACATGATCTTCTTCCCTACTGTCATGTTTTTAAACATTTCCCTCCCCCTTCTTTTTAATTTTTGTTAACTTACAAAAATTTTTCTTCATTTTTATTATCAAACGATAAAACTTAACCGGCTGATTCCCTTATTAAATTCTCCCGCGTCAAGCTGTATCGTACAAAAGAGATCTTACTTCTCATGTTTTCTGTTTTTCTCTTCTTTTATGGCCCTGTCGTCATTTCTCTTTTCTTTTTCAAAAAAATTCTCCTAGGCTGTCGACAATGAAAGGTCAGCAAAAACACCATCCAAATTCAGCACAAGCGCGACACGCTCATCACCAAGAATTACACCCCCGGCAATGATTCCGGGTTGACCGGGAAGATTTTCAATATTTTTCACAACAACCCGCTGCACCCCCAAGATTTTATCGACAAGTAAAACAAAATCCCGTTTTTTTAAACATATTACAACTCCAATTTCAATATATTTCTGTTTATTCCCTGAGACACAAGAAAAACCTAACAACTCATCTAATCGCATTACCGGGAACACTTTATTGTGACGCAGCACACACTCACCCTCTCCGGGCGAGGATACGATATCGCCGATTGAAATCTCAAAGGACTCTCCAACACTTGTCATCGGCAAAACGAATTTGCTTCCATCACACAAAACCAGAAAACCGTCCATAATATTGATGGCAACCTTCTTGGGGATTTCTAAAGTAAAAACAGAACCCTGGGTTAAAACACTTTCTATATGAATCTGACCATTTATAGATTCAATACTCTGTTTTACAACATCCATCCCAACGCCTCTTCCTGATATATCTGTAATTTCTTCTGCTGTTGACAACCCCGGAGCAAACAACAAATGAAAAATTTCCTGTTCGGAAAGGTTTTCAGCTTTCGCGCCGGGAATTAATCCATTTTTAACAGCCTTATCTACAATTTTCTGTTTATTTATGCCCGCCCCATCATCTTTTATCTCAACAAACAAAGTTTTTTGATTCTCAAAGATTCTAATATTTACAGTGCCTTCCCCATTTTTTCCATTTTTAATTCTTTCTTCGACACACTCAACGCCATGATCTGCAGAATTACGAACCATATGCACAAAAGGCCCCTCGATTTTCTCTAATAAACTTTTATCTATTAAAGTATCCTCTCCCTCTATCTTCACTTTAATTTCTTTCTTTTTTGCCAACGCAATATCACGAACAATTCGCAGAGCTCTTTGAGTCAGGCTTTTTATTGGAATACGCCTAATGGCTAAGACACTTTTCTGGAGAGAAAAAGACAAATCATTTAAAAAAGTATTGTTTTTCTTAAAAACAGCAGTGGTATTGTGTTCTGCTCCGAATTCTGTAGCAAAACGATCATAAACCTGATTATACATCTCACCAACAACAACTAATTCCCCGACATTATCTAAAAATTCATCAATACTTGATTCATACACACGCATCGTTTTATCACTTTTCTCAGAAACCATTTTATCCATAGACCTCTCTACCAGCTTATCTTTTCGCCTTTCAATCTGAACATTTTTTATATTATCACCAATTATTTCAGCCAGAAATGTTGTAAATCCCTCTTTTGGAAATATTGAATTATACGCCTCAAGAGAATTATCCACCAACTCGACAGTATCATCTGTAGCAATGGATTTTAATGCTTTCAATCTATTACAAACTGCCTTGGCCTTTGTTTCTTCAAGTTTCTCATCAAAAGATATTGACAGAATATTCTCAATTACCGACTTAGGATCCACTTCCGCAATATTTTCAGATTCTTCCTGCGCACCGTCCACGTCTTTGTTATAAAGAGGCGAAAGCAAAACCAAATCTTTTTTCAAGCGCTGCCAATTATCATTTGGACCTGAGCTGCTGCTGGAAAATGTCTGTTCAAGAATTCTGATTTCTTTATCTATGTCTTTCCATATGGATGTTCCATCTTGTTTTTTCGCACTATCTCCAAGTCTCGTAATTTCCGAGAGTAAAGCATTATAACTAAGCTCATCAGACACCTCCGGCTTATTAATTTTAATATCTTTCAACATTCCATTAAGATAATCAGTGCCGCGGATTAAAACGTCCGCTATCCCGCCATTAAACTTAACAGTCTCTTCCCTCACTAAACTCATCAGATCTTCCATGACATGAGCCATTGACTTAATCTTCACAAAATTAAAAAAGGAAGAATTGCCTTTAATCGTATGGACCGTTCGGAATATTGTATCAATAGCTTCTTTGTCTGCGGGGTTTGATTCCAGGTTTATAAACATGTTCGCGGCATCTTCAAGAAGCCTGGCAGATTCATCAACAAACTCCGCAACCATACTTTCATCAATCCCGAAATCAATTTCTTCCGCGTCTTCTTCTTTTACAGGCTCAGCAACAGGAGTTTTTTCTTCCCTAACAGTCCGTATTTGACTTGTTTCCCGAAAATTCACCGCCTTATCTATTGAATCCAGCAAAACATCTCTTTTGCATGGTTTGTTAAGAAAACTGAAAGCACCCCGATCAAGACTTTCTCTCTCGTATTCATCATAAGGATTTCCGGTTATAGTAATTATCCTGATATCTTTTATTCTTGATTTGATCTTATCAATCAAATCAAGCCCGCTCGAATCCTTTAAGAATATATCCACAATCGCGACATGATAATCATTCTTATCTAAACTGCTTAATGCTTCCCTCTCATCTGCAGCTTTACCAATAGAATATCCGCTGTCTGAAAGCATTTCTCCGAACCCATCAAGAATTGAAGGATCATCGTCAACAACAAGGATATTTTTCACCGCAACTGCTCCTTAAATTATGCATCGTAATCTAAGCAGAAAATTTCTTTAATTTAACGAAAAATACAATCTTTTTACATTTATCCTTATTTAATTCAAACATTATTCTCCCACCCAGCTCTTCAATCAATTCTTTACAATACAAAAAACTACTATTTAATTTTCTATCACTTTCCCTATGATTAATCATTGAATCTACTTCTCCTTGAGCCTCTGCTTTCCACCAAAAAACACATTGTCCAAACGTATCTCTCCCCGCGATAACGTCAAGAGATATCTCCCCGGCTTCAGTAAGTTGTTTCAAATTGTTCAGGCAGATAGAAATTATCTTCGTCAATTGATATACATTCCCTGTCAAATATGGGTCTGTCCATGAATCTATTGAATGCTGAAAATGTATTAATTCATTACTATTTGAACTTCTTGCAGTTTCAAAAACATCATCAAGCAACTCTGCTAAATTAAAATCAGCTACTCGATCATCAAATTTATGCTCTCTAAAAACAACCTCTTTATTTTCAACCTCAACTTCTTGCAACCCTCTTTGAATTGCACCCAGCAAAACATCTTCTGTACATGGCTTTTCAAGATAGTCGTTTGCACCTAACCGGAAACTTTCATAAGATGACTTAACAGATG
>JAGLHE010000221.1 GCA_023143685.1 Candidatus Omnitrophota bacterium | reverse complement strand
AATTAATTCAAGCCCGTTTGTCTCCTTTAACGAAATATCTACAATGGCAACATTATAATTTCTCGCGTCAAAACTTCTTAATGCTTCTTTTTCATCCTGGGCCTTATCAACAGCGAATCCATTCTCAACTAATATCTCTGAAAAACCTTCAAGAATCGAAGTGTCATCGTCAACGACAAGTATCTTCTCAGTCACTGGAACCCCCCCTTTTCATGATTAAAACAGCAAATGGCGGTAAAGTTAAGGAAATTGAATAACCTCTCCCATGCAAAGGAATTTCTTCAACTTGCACCTCGGCGCCTGGATTCCCCAAGCCATCCCCACCATACTCTTTTGCATTACTGTTTAGCATTTCTTTCCAACACCCCTCGAAGTGTTAATTCGCGATACTGATATTTTCTGTAAATTGGATCTTTTGAGAAATACTGAAGAGTTGCCTGCAACGACAATATCCGGAATTTTTTTCTTAAGACAATCTTCTGTTTCTTCCAGGCTGGAAAGAGGCTTGATTTTCACTCTGCTATTTTTTGTTTTAAACGCCCGGCGAATTTGTCAATATCCGCTTTTTCGTCTTCTATTAAAAACAAGTTAACTAACCTGTCCATTTTTACGTCCCTTTAGTAATTTTTACTGATTGTTCATAATTTCTATCATTTTCTGCCCTTATCACCCATGGCAAATTATTCCAACTAAGCCAATAGAACCCCAAGTCATGCATTAATGACAATAAATTTTCATAATCAAATGGCTTAACAACATAACTGTTGACATGATATTCATATGCTTTAGCTAAATCTTCTTCCTGGGCTGACGATGTAAGAATAACTATCGGTATTTTCTTTGTGCTATCGTTTGTCTTTAATTGTTTTAAAACCTCCAAACCATCAATTTTGGGCAATCTAATATCTAATAAAATAAGATGCGGCTTGGGACTTTTTAATTTGTCCGAATATTTACCGCGATGGAAAAAATAGTCAAGTGCTTCTTCTCCGTCATAAACATTTAACACCCTATTGCGAACACGATTTTGTGCAAGGCTGCGCTTAACCAATTCAGCTTGCGCCTCATCATCTTCAACATGCAAAATGACTAAAGGCTCTCCCTCAAGAGGTTTATTCATCATACCTTGCCCTCTTTTTTCTTATTCAAAGTAAAGCAAAACGTGGTACCGCAATCACTACCTTCTGATTCAACCCAAATTCGGCCTTCATGCAATTCAACGATCTTTTTAACAATTGTTAAGCCCATTCCAATACCTTCCGATTTTTTGTTTAGCTTATCGAAAACACCAAATATCTTTTCATGAAATTGCGGCTCAATACCCATGCCATTATCTTTTACATAATATATGTTTTCATTAACACTTTTCCTTTGGCCAACCTCTACAACAGGGCGCTCTTGTTTCCCCATAAACTTGATGCTGTTTTCAAGTAAATTCTGAAACAATTCAATAAGTTTTATTTCATCCCCATGCACATCGTCAAGATCTTTTGCGATTTTTATTTTTATATCTGTTTTGCTGAGTTGTCCTATAACATTCTGCTCTGCTTCATCTGCTATATTCCCTAACGACAATTTTTTTATCTCGTACAGTGCGTAACCTAATCTTGAAACCCTTAATAATTCGTCCAACATATTCTTCATCTTTATTGCCGCATTGTTAATGTAGTCAATATCGGACTTAAAATCTTTGGCTTCTCCTTCAAGGACATCTTTTCGCAAATACCCCAAATAACCTTGAATAGTTATAAGAGGGCTTTTAAGATCATGAGAAACCGCGTATGTGAACTGTTTAATCTCTTTATTTCTTGATTTCAATTTGCACATCAACGCTTCTCTTTCTTCTTCCGCCTTCTTGCGCTCGGAAACATCTATTCCGAGGATCAGTAAACCGTTTATATTTCCAGATATGTCCCGCAACACGCTGTTTCTCCAGCTTAACAGTCGTTCTTTACCGCTTTTTAATATGATGGAGTTTTCGTAACGTGATACCTCGGACATATTTTCCAGCGCTTTTAAAAAAACCTTCGGTATGACTTGAGTATCCGTTTGTGGAATGAAAAGCTCAAACCAGTTTCTACCGATAACATCCTCTTTTTTATATCCGGTCAAATCCTCGGCATGCTTATTGAACATTGTGATACAGGCCTCAGAGTTCAGGGTAACTATAAGTGTATCGGCGGTTTCCAAAAGATTTTCAGAAAATTCCTTCGCTATTTTCAGTCCATCCACAGATTGTCTGTGCTCTCGCCTCGTCTTCGCTTCTATAAGCTCCCGGTCAATGACAGAACCAAGCCTTTGAAGATTATCCTTCATCAAATAATCATGCGCGCCTTTTCTCATAGCTTCGACCGCCAAAGCCTCACCGATCTCACCCGATACGATTATAAAAGGTATATCAAGGCCTCTTTCATGGATTACTTCCAAAGCTTTTAAAGCATTAAATTCCGGCATTACATAATCGACTAATAACAAATCCCACTCCCGCTCATCAAGCATTTTTTCCATAAGGCCCTGCTCATCCACTCGTTCACAAACGGGATCAAACCCGTTCTTCTTAACCTCATTAATCAACAAGAGTGCGTCATCCTCGTAATCTTCAACTATAAGAATTCTGAGAGGCTTTGCTACCACCTTACTCCTCCTCTATCCGTTTATTCGGTGTCCTGTTATTCAGAACCCAATATAATTCCAATTGTTTTACAGCTTGTGAAAATTGTTCATACTCCACGGGTTTACAAACATAACTATTGCACCCACCTTTATATCCTTCGATCATGTCTTCTTCTTCAGTTGATGATGTCAACATGACCGTTGGAATATATTTTGTCCTGTTATCAGCCCTGATCTTTTTGAGCACTTCTAACCCGCTTAATTTAGGCAGCTTAATATCAAGCAATATTATAGTCGGTTGATCATTAATATCACGCTCTCGATACTTCCCCTGGCAAAAAAGATACTCAACTGCTTCTTCACCATCATTAAGCACTACCATTTTATTAGCGATATTGTTTTCCTTAAATGCCATTTGAGTCAACTTGATATCATCTTCACTATCTTCAACCAAAAGAACGACCTTTTCCATCATCTCCTCCTTAGAATATTATTCAGTTTGAACCAGCACAGGCTGTGAGACAATACACTCCTTACAAAACAATCTGTACGGTTACTTCAGTTTACAATGCAAAATAAAACACCGATCCTTTCCCCTGCTCGGATTCAGCCCATATCCTGCCCCCGTGAAGGTTGACGCACCTTTGCACCGTGGCCAGGCCAATACCCAATCCGGGGAACTCTTGATCCCTATGCAGACGCTGAAACGCTATGAATAGCTTATCGGCATATTCCATACTAAACCCGCTGCCATTATCTTTAACAAAGAAAACCTCTTTACCTGAGGATTTCTTCGACCTGAATTCAATCCTTGATGTTTTTTCTTTCCCCGTGAATTTCCAGGCATTGTTTATAAGGTTTTCCATAATTATTTTCATCATGTCCTCGTCCGCTTCTACCTTCAACCCCTTTTCTATAACAATTTCAATATCCCTCCCGGATTCATCAGCTTTCAAGACATCAAATATTGATTCCGCTATAGAACTTAAATCTACAGTCTTTAATTTAAGTTTTTCCCTGGATATTCGAGACAGTTTAAGCAACGAATCAATGATGCTCCCCATACGCACGGCCCCTCTTCTTATCCTGTCAAGGTAATCTTGTGCTTCAGGATCCAGAGAGTCACCACTCCTTTTCATCAACTCTTTACTGAACCCGGCCATACTCCTAAGAGGAGCTCTCAGGTCATGCGACACTGCATAGGAAAATTGATTAAGTTCCTCATTCTTTGATTCTAATTTAGCTATTAATTGCTCTCTTTCTACTTCCGCCTTCTTGCGCCCGGTAATGTCGGTAACTGTCGCTGAACTACCTTTGAGGGTCTCTCCGTCCAATTTCAGTGATCCAGGTGAAATTATTGTGCAGATTTTGCCGCCACCCTTAGCAAGAAACTCTATTTCATAAGGAGCATCTACTCCTTTTTTACGCAACCCCTTCTGCTCTTTGAATTTCTTCTGATTTTCTTCATCAAAGAGAGCGATTATTTCTCTTCCGGCCAATTCATCCCTTGAATATCCAAGCATCTTGCAAAAACTATCATTAACATATGTCAATTTTTGATTTTCCTGAACCACCAGGCCTTCATTCATTGTTTCCACTAACTGCCTGTATTTCTCCTCACTCTCCCTCAATTCCGTTATCGCTTTCTCACGGGAAGAGATCATCAAATTATAAGCCGAGACCAAGCCATTAACTTCTTCATCAGCACCTTCGACTGATATCTCTTTTACTTCTTTCCCTTCTCCATACATTCTTAATTCCGCGGAAAGATTCTTGAGCGGGTTCATCAAACGGTAACTTACAACCAATCCAATCCCGATACCAATAAGCACAAGCAAAAAAGTGATCACTACAATGCGATCGCGCATGCCTGCTATATTCGCAATAATTGAAGATTCATTAAAACCAACATGTAAATGCGCGTCAAGCCCCTCAACAAGAGGACATACGAAGTCAAGGAAAAGCTTGCCATGGGCATTATATTCTCTAAAAGGCACTTTATCATGGCGATGATAAAAAAACTGACGGGGGATTTTCTTTCCAAATGTGTGAACAAACATCTCTTTATTAAAGCCGACAATATAGGCATACTCCAAATCCGGGATTTCAGCTACTGCTGCTAATAACGCCTCGCGCGCCGGAATTGTTTCTTCTCGCAATACATTTCGAAGAACACGTTCTCCAAGTGCTTTCGCTATGATGCGCGTTTCGGCTTTAAGCCCCTCCCTCATTACAGCTATCATAATTCTTGAGACAAAAAGAAACGAGATAGCACCGATACTAACAGCGACGACACTGATGAGTAATGATATTTTTGTATGCAGATTTAATCGCAATTTCATGTTTACCTTTCTGAAAAATCCAGTTTCTCCGCCCATTCTCGCAGTTCATCATAATCCTTATCAAAAGCTTCCGTAAAACCATTCGGCATTTCCGTTTTATCCCAATTGTATAGGCCTTGAGCATGTTTGCCCTTAGGATCAAAATCAAGCAATGCCTGTTTTATTTTCTCAATAGCGTCTTTTGAGACATCCTTGCTAACCGCAATGCCGCTTGAAGGATAATACTTTGACGTGAAAAATATCCTGATCAATCCTTCAGCTTCTAACTCCCGCCCTAAAGTATCCTGAATACCACCTGCATCAAATTCTCCATTTGCAACTGCCGTAGCACAATTATAATGAGAACCCGTCCAGGCATATGAATCCAGATTTTCAAGAGAAACACCATTTTCAAAAAAAATGATTCTTGGAATGAGATGTCCCGGCGTCGAGGTCTTGTTTCCAAAAGCAAACCGTTTGCCTCGCAGATCATCTACTTTATTGATTTGGCTGTCTGAAGCCGTGATCAATACCGACTGATACTCAGCCTTGCCATCTTTATTTAGGCCCCGAACAACAGGAATAACGCCATATTTTTTCCTGGCAAGAATATAAGCGTCAGCACCAACAGCAGCAATTTGTATTATTCCCGCTCCAAGATCATCAGCAATATTAGAATCCTCGCGTGTAAAACGTAATTTAAAACGATATCCGGTTGTTTTTTTCAGATATTTAAGGAACGAAACATATTGCCTTATATCCTCTACAATGCTGCGGCGCAGGTTAAATCCAAAAACAAAATCATGATTAGCCTTTACTTTTAATAATTCGCGGAGCTCTTCCTCAGTGACTATATCGTTAAAATCGATCATTTCGCGTTCCGAAACAATTCCAAAAGTGCAATAAAAAAAACAGCCAAAAAACACCATTATCGCGATTAAAATTATTGATCCAAACAGATGGTTTCGCAAAACCATGGTTCCTCCCCTGATACTAAGTTGGGTCTTATACGCTTCTTGACGCCTTCATCTTATTTCCCCTTCGGTAAAATTATTGTGAAAGTACTCCCTTTTCCTTCTTCACTAGTGACAATAATTTCACCATTATGATTTCTTACTAATCCATTGCAGACAAAAAGCCCAAGCCCGACACCGGCATCTTTTTTCTCGCTATAAAAAGCATCAAATATATGCACGATATCTTCGTGTGGTATTCCTTTACCGTTATCTTCAACTTTTATGATGATTGATTTATCATTTTCAGAAGTTGAAACTTTTATCACTCCACCCTGCTCGACATTATCTATGGCATTTAGAAGCAAATTTAAAATTACCTGATGTAATTGTTGCTGCCACCCTAAAATATCTGGCAGACTTTCATCCAGATTTTCCTTCAAATCAATGGCATTAATACGAACTTGATTTTCGACTAAACTAACAACTTTACTGATTAAATTGTTTATGTTTATTGAACTTTTTTCCCTGCTTGAATTTCTATAAATATCCAACATCTGCTTAACAATATTTCCGATTTTCTCGACATTTTCTTTAACTATGTTGTAATTCTTAATCTTTTTGAAATTCTCAGGAAGGAATCGCTTAATAATTTCAAGATGTGTAGTTATGCCTTGCAAAGGATTGTTTATCTCATGAGCCATGCTCGCTGCCAATCTTCCGGTTGCCGCAAGCCTTTCTGATTGTATTAACTGTTTTGTTCTTTCTTCTACCAGCTTTTCGAGAAAATCCTGATGAGATTTCAGTTCTTCTTCCGCTTTCTTGCGCCTTATAATATTATCCCAATCTCTCATGACCCTGGTACTAATACGCGGCAAGTCTTCTATGGTTTCAGGAGATTTGATTATATAATCCATAGCCCCTAATTTCATTGCTTCAACTGCTGCCACCTCGTCACCTTGACTTGTAATTATTAAGACAGGAAACGCTTTACTTTCTTTTTCTGAGAATTTCAAGAAGTCAACACCCTTGCCATCCGGCAGGATTAAATCGGAAATTAACAAGTCTATTTGCATTTTTGACATAACGTTACGCGCGGTTTCAACATTTTCAGCTAAAATTTGTGTCATATTATCCTTCCTGCTCTTAAACGCTCGCTGAATCAAATCACTGTGTTCGGTGTTATCTTCAACTAATAGAATGTTGTTTTTATTATGAATCATTTACTTTTTCCCGGTTACTTTGCCTTTTACTCTAATATTCTTATAGAATCATAATTAGCGGGGAACCTGCCTGAACTGTCCAATAATTGCTCAACAATCTTTACGAGTTCTTCACTCTCAACAGGCTTGGCGATACATTTATTAACACCTGCTTTTCTCGCTTGCAAATAATTCTCCGTTGAAGGATAGCCTGTTAATAAAACAATCTTTGTGCGCCTCAATATTTCAGAGCATCTGATATTTCTGCAGAAATCAAGTCCATTTATACCCGGCAATATTAAATCTAATATAATTAACGAAGGCTGTCTTTCTTCGAATATTAAACGGGCTCTAAAGCAATTGTAAGCAAGGTCAACTTCATACCCGTTAGACTCAAATATATCTTTTAAACCAATTCGAATAGTCGCATCATCATCAACAATTAATATTCTTTCCTTTTGAGATACTGGAATTTTATGTTCCTTAATAAAATCTATAAGATCATTTTCTTTTACTCTCCTGTGTCCCCCTTTAGTTTTGTAGGCTTTAAGCGATCCATCTTTTATCCAATTTACAACTGTGTTAATTGAAACCTGACAAGCTTTGGCAACATCAAATGTGGTATAGATATTTCTGCTCATTTCGCATTCTCATTCCTGTGGTTTTTATTTATTGAGATGCAAAGATAAAATCGAAAAACATTACAATGGGATATTCTTTAATTGAAAAATTGATATATTGATATATTTGATATATTTGATATATTTCATAATATTTAATCGGTCTCGCTTTGTCAATGATTATTCTCAATAAAAGGACTATTATGAAACGCAGCATAAAATGCGGATGCTTCAGCGATTAAGACAAAAGAATTTAGGGGTATTTTGCAACAGCACCGTCTTGGCGCGGGATTATCAACGAATCAATATTTTATTCTGACGTCAACAATTAAAGGCAAGTGGTCGGAAGATATTTTGTCTAATTTTGTTTTTGATACTTCCACGTTAACAACTTCTATCTTCGGGCTGGTAAAAACATGATCTATTCTACCAATCGGGTAATGACTAAACCATGTTGGATGCGGGCGATGGTTATCCAGTTCATACTGGGCATCAGAATATTTTTGAGTTATATGTTTAAATGCAGGTGACCCGGGCAGCGCGTTAAAATCTCCGCATAGAATAGCCGGATCTTCACACGATGTCTTCCCCAGCCAATCTTCACTCATCAGTGCCTGAGCTTGTTTTAACCTCTCTTTACGGTCTAAGCCTAAATGAGTGTTAACTATTTGAATACTCGCGTTCCCGACATTTATATTTACCCATATTGCTCCTCTGGATTCAAGATTCGGTTTATTATTAAGAGTAGGCAGTTGCCCGGCATAAATTAATTCAATCGGATAACGGCTCATAATAGCATTCCCATAATGTTCTTCTTCTATAGAAATTGAAGGATGAAAATGACAGATCATTTCCAACTCTTTGGCAATGATGTGAGGCTGGTCGATATTTCCGGTACGCGGACGCCTCTTGTCAAGCTCCTGAAGAGCAACAATATCCGGCTCATGTCTTCCAATAACTCTTGCAATCCTCTCAGGTGAAGTTTTTCCATCCATACCGACACAACTATGCACATTATAAGTCATTATCCGAATTGTTTTTTCAGCTGTGATCTTTTCGGGTTCTGAAACTGAATATTTTATTTCTTCCTTCCGGGATTGGCGTCCCGAATATTTTAAAGCGTATTCACGCAAATCACTTGTTCGAAGATAAGGCCTTTTTTCTGGCAATGAAACAACATCCGATGGAAGCAAGGCAAAGGCATTGGTTTCTTCGGTTCCAGGCCCTGCATGCGCGCCGGATTCAACGGGGAAGCTCATCGGCTTACTGCCGGGGCACCACCCCAGGACAGTAAATGTCCCGGCATCAGGATGATGGCAAACATCTATTAAGTCTTGTGTTACTTCCCTGATATATGGATGGCCTTCCCCTATTACATCTTTTGCCTGCTCCGGCAAAAGGAATACACCATTTTTGTTCCATGCTCGGACTTTACCGGATTCTTCCACAGATAAAACTGTCGGAATCCCTGCCGAATGAACAAGCCTGTAAGCAAAAAGTGATTTCTTTTCATCGTCCAGTTCATTCTTAATATAAATATTTCCTGTCGGACCAATAGCTGTTACCACAATTTCCTTCTGATACGCATCGGCATCATCCACAGAATAATTCCGCGACAATTTATTGCCCAGATAACGTACACGCTGAAACTGAATTCCGTTCCATGAATGATGGTTAGTATATACTTTATGTTGCTCACACCGCCGGGCCTGAATATTCCCGCTCATATTTAATTCTCGATATACCTTTTCAATTGCCTCATGCACACGGCACCCGTATTTATTTATATAGGAAACAACATCTTCCTGCCCGTGGTCAGAATAAATCCAGACATCATAATTCCTCCTGGATGAACACAAAGCAGCTTTATAAATACTTGCTATTGAAAAGTCGATACCTTTAAGCGCCCGATGAGCAAATCCTGAAGATGGCCCGCGCCGGTGTGCTTGCTCATCATAACCCAAATAATTCAAATGAACAATCGGAAGCCCTCTTGCAATATCAATTTTTGCTCCGATAGTAATAAGCTCTCTCAGCAAAACACAAATGGTTGCGCGTGTTAAAACAAATTTAAACTCTTTCCTTAAATTCTCACCTTTTATTAAACCAGATATAAACGCGATCAAACCTAAAATCAGCTCTGCTAAAATCAGAATTATTATCTTCAAGAATGTCAGAAAATGCGTAACCGCTAAAAGGATTATATTTAAGGGGCCGATATCTCTCCAAATTCGCGCC
The DNA here is from genome assembly GCA_023143685.1 of Candidatus Omnitrophota bacterium. Lineage (GTDB taxonomy): Bacteria > Omnitrophota > Gorgyraeia > Zapsychrales > JANLHA01 > JAGLHE01. The sequence goes on along the minus strand of JAGLHE010000221.1, from coordinate 5,697 downwards.
CAGCCTAACGATCCCGCGCAGAAGTGTGATTCCCCTGCTCCTCCTTCAAAAACATTAGAGTAAGAACTCCCGCCATTTAACAACTCTCCTCCGTGCTCCTGTAAACGTTTTTCAACAGCAAGAACATCATCACCGTCAAACATAGTAAATACTTTCTTCTTTATTGAATCGAAATAAGAAAAAGCCGGGATAACCTGCTTAACCCCATAAAACAATTCTCCCTGGACAGATGGAGTACTTGAAGGCAATCCGGCATATAATGGATATACTTTATAACGCTCTTTATGCGTCAATTCTTTTAAAAATGGCATTTTTTTATTTTTTATTGCTTTTTGCAATTGTGTTTTTGAAAACCCGTCGATTTGAATAATTATTAATCCACGCTGCGATTCTGACCCTTCTGATTTTGATAAATTTAAAAACCGGGCAGACCACTCATGCCTGTTTAACCAACGCCTAATCCTTATTATCCAATCTTTAAGGTAAATTTTCTTACGAGCCTTATCTTCAAAAGATGTCTCAACATATGCTGACTCTGTGGCATCTACAAAATTCTTTGCCATACTCCACTCGGCTTTCAACCGCTGCATAGTTACATGCCAGAAGCTGTTATCCGTTTCTTTCGAGGTCATTTCAGACGATGTTACATGTCTGTAGATTTCAAGAACCTTTTCGGCGCACAACTCTCCTGAGAATACTTTCGCGGATTCCACTGCCTGAAGTTTCATCTCCCTGAACAAGCTATCTGTTCTTTGCATGCACCAATTCAATGCTGAGATAAACTCTTCCTTATCTTTCTGTTCCGGCCCCTGGGGATTTATTAACCGGCCGTTTATTTGATCTTTTATAATTTCTCTTACCCCCGGAGAATCCAGGGCAACAACAGGAATTCCGGCAGCCATAGACTCCGCGAGGACCACCCCTTGTGTCTCACTTTTTGAAGTAAATACAAAGACGTCCATTGCGTGATAACTATCAACTAATTCCTGAGAGCTTAAAGCACCCGCAAAATGTACTCGTTTTAACACTTCAGCTTCAGAAAACATTTTTCTGATAATGTTCTCTACAGGGCCTTTACCGACTATTAAAAAATGAGCCCGGGTTTCTTTTTTCAATAACTCGCAAATACCAGAAGAAAGAAACTCTAAATTTTTCTCCCGCGCCAAACGCCCAACGTGCCCGAGGACAAAAGCATCTTCGGGAATATTTAACCGCTTTTTAATTTTACGGCCATCCCCTTTCCCAAATAATTGCAAATCGATTCCTGTCGGAATAATATCTGTCGGGGCTTGCACGTCCCGTTCAGCCAGAATATTCTTTACGCTCTGAGACGGGACAATGACATGATCACAAAGATTCGCGTAGCCCGCAGAAAGCTCAATAATAAAACGTTTAATAGCATTGTTATGAAATGGGAGATAATGGAGATACTCTTCATACATAGTATGATAAGTAAAAACAAGCGGCACATTATATTGGCCGCACAATCTAAGCGCGATATCTCCAATAAGAAAAGGATGATGGCTGTGAACAATGTCCGGCTTAAAATTACGCATCAATTCCTGCAGCAATCCAGGAACAGGCAAATTGACGGAAAAATCTGAATGATTAAAATTTTGAATGGCAGGTATACGGATAACATTATTCTCGTGCTTTTGCATATCCTTAAATGAAGGTGCTACGATTAAAATCTCATGGCCTTGTTTTATGAAATATGAACTTAAAGCTCGAATAGAGTGCTCAACTCCCCCGACAACAGGATCATAAGTGTTAGTCATCATGAGAATTTTCATCCATCATCTCCGGGTATTTTCACACACACAGTTGTTTGGCCGGGCTCAGCAATAATCTTATTAAAACCAGGCAATTGTATTTCAATTCGGGGCTCATCCTTAAACCACTTCCCTTCCCAACAAACACTGATTTTGTGCTTGTCGCATGAAATAGAAATATTAACCTTCCCGAACATAGTTGGCGCCGGCCCGAATCGAATTGTATTTTGTTCATTAATCCAGTCTCTCGGAATACCCGAGCAAAGAATCAATTTCCCCTCGTCGACTTCTTCTCTGACAAAACAATTTCGGATCATAAGCACCCATTCCGCGGCAGCCCAAACATGCTGCCCATCGCCCATACATCCTCCTTTTGTATGCGGATGAACAGCCTCCGGCCATTGTCCGGTTGGTGACGCAAGCCCGGCAACTGTTTTCATAAGATCCAGATATCTCGAGTCATTATTTCTTAAAAGCACTTGCGCGATATGTAATGTCAGGTAAGGATTTATCCCTGAATGTGTCATATCCTGAAAAAATCCGCCTTCATGGAAAGTATTCTTAATAAGAAAATCGCATGTTTCGACAAGGCGGGGATCATCCCGCGGCATCAGCTTTAATGGATACCCGGCAACTATTGAACCAATCGACCCCGCATCCAATCGTCGATATGGAGAAGGCGGCATAGCTTTACTGCCTACGCGGATTTCCGCCTTCTTTAAACTGGATTCAATACATTCATCAAATTTCTTTGCTTCACTAAAAAAATTATCAGCCCGTTTAGAATCACCGAATCTCTTTGTCAAAAACCCTGCAGCGTTAAGCCCTGCAACACCCCAAAAATCGTCCCAATAATAATAATCATTAGGCCCGAGATGTTCGGCACTAAACCCCGAGGGGAGCAGTCCGGAATGCGCGGAATCAGGTTCTTCTGATAATCGTTTATGCATAATCCATCGTCCACCGAGATCAACAGCTTTCTGCAAAGAAGATGAAATCTTCCTTTCTGTCATTGCGCAAAACTGCTGTATTATCCACATTGCTTCTCCGTTTGAATCCCACTCTCCCTCTTGTGACAAAAAGTACCCTGTCTTTGTTTGCCTATTCGTAAAACAATTGATTACCCTTTCAACACGATCTTCAAGCCCTACACACAGCATTGCATATAATATGTATGCCGCGTCTCGAAACCAAAATCGTTTATAAGTATACGGCCCGGGAAAAACCTCTTTTGGAGAATGCAGGATCAAAGTCCTTACTGCCGCCTCGTACAAAAACTTAAACTTCTCATCCGGTATTTCCAGATTGGCATACCTTTGGCCAACATCTTCCCAGCTACTTTTAGGAGGAGAATCTATTCTGCTATCTGTTCGAAGAGGTATTTTAACGACGACCTCCCGCTCTTCCCGGGCTTTAAGTTTAAATTGAGCGGCGGCTGTAGCCATTCCAACCTTACAATACATTTTTGATACTTCTTCTGATGGCTGCAAATGACTATAGACATCACCGCGCCTATAATATGAAAAAGCATGCCTGTCCGGCTTTACATCAAAATAAACCAAATATTTATTATTAACATTCCACCCCCATTCATCATCCCTAAGAAGATGGATATCATGAATAAAGCTAATGCCTTCGGGATTATAAGGCCGCAAGCTCACAACCAGCCACGCATCCTTAATTGAGCATCCTTTGATTTTAATATGGCAATATGGCGCATCAGGCTCCCATTCAACACGAACTTCACTATTAACAGAAAGGCCGTTATTTTGCAATTTTGTGTTAATCATCAGATCATCCTTCATCTCAAGATTCTGATCCACGCCATCGCCAGGAAGCCTTGAAGGAATCAATGATTCACCATCTTCAGAGATTATCCAACAATCAATTGACCAACCGTCAAAAATGGGTGTAACAAGGCCGCGCGGATCAACAATCGGCATTTCCTCATAATCCGGTATTCCAACAGCAGTCCAGTTGCGATGAGTTAAATTTATATGCGTAATGGAAAAAGACCTGGGAATAAACGAAATGCTTTTTGGGTCAAATTGGCATTCAACCCAATAAGGCCAGACCCAATCAAGATTATGTTGGATTGCCTGGCTGTTTATCAAACCCCTGGCATGCAGGATGACACCGGATTTTAAAAGCTGGATCGGTGCCGCGACTTCTGACGGCTCTGAAAATTGCTCCAGTCGAGATATAACCTCAACAGGATCAAGAAATCCGCTTTTACGGGCAGCACTGCTAAGGATCATTCTCCACGGTAACCATTTCGTCCACATAATTAATCTTTCCTCCTTATCCTTTCCAGGATGTAAAAGGCCATGCAGATAATTAATAAAATTGTGATAATAATTACAGGAACGGACGGGCCGAATGATAATGTCCATTCATAAAAATCAGTTAAAATAAAAATCCAGCAAATAATTGCCAAATATGTTGCTCCTAAAACTATCGCCATATTGGCCCACCGTTTCAAGCCCATCACAATACCGATAGCACAGCCGACAACAGGGCCCGTACCCCACAAAGGAAATAAAACAAAAAGAAAAAGGCCTACCTTGCCATATTTTTTGATCATGCTGTGGGTTTTCTCGGCAACACGGAAAGTACGATTAATTTTATTTTTCAATATCCTGATTTGAAAGACAAGATTATAACTTAATACAAATATTGGATATAAGATAAAAACGGCAACAGTATCGACGACCATGTTAATGATGAGAATTTCGAAATATTCCAGTCCGAGCACATGTCCAAAATACACACCTCCCGGCCGTCCAGTCACAAAACGCGCGCCGAAAAGAGAGACAAATTTCTGATATTTGGGTATAGACCAAGACCATCCCAAAACAATCCAGAAAACAAATATTAGAATTAATCCCAACCCGGCAAAAAAAATATATCTTTCCGGGCTGTTTATTAAAACCGACCAGGCATTTCGTTTTATGTTAGAAGATTTTTCTTTCAGTTCCATAAGGCTAAGGGAAGGATTTCCTTATATAGAATATGGCATCTTATATAAATATTATAATTAATATCTCGTACATATTTGATGCTTTGCCTGAATGATACTCTTGAATTCTTTTACTGTCAATCTTTTGAAATGTAAAAACAAAGGGGGGCTTATCCGCGGCTTGATTTCTTTAATTATTTCTTTGGCAGGAGTATTGTAAAAACACTGCCTTTTCCTTCCTTGCTGATAACACTAATTTCACCGTTGTGGTCGGCTATTATTCCCTTACAGATAAACAGGCCTATACCTGTGCCTGAATTTTGCTTTGTGCTGAAAAATGGTTCAAAAACATGTTTAATGTCTTTCTTGCTTATCCCCCCTCCATTATCTTTGATTTGAATTTTTACAAATTGTCTATCAATTGTGGTTGATATAGTCACCTTGCCAAATTCGTCAACACTGTCAAATGCGTTTAACAGCAGATTCAAAATAACTTGATGTATTTGTTTCGGCCAAATTCTTATTTTAGAAAGCTTTTCACCCAGCTTAAGTTCCAAGTTAACATTCCTGATCTTTATTTGATTCTTAAGTAAAAGCAGAACACCATTAATAATATCATTTATGTTAACAGCAATTTTCTTTTCGCTGGTGTTCCTGTAAATATCCAAAAGATGTTTCACGGTATCCTTAATTTTTGCCATATTTTCCTTAACAACTTTATAATTATCATAAAACTCAAAATTTTCAGAAAAACCTCTTTCAAGAATATCGAGATGAGTAGCTATCCCCTGCAGAGGGTTGTTAATCTCATGCGCGATACCGGCTGCTAATTTACCGATAGCTGCCAATTTCTCTGATTGAACAAGCTGGCTCTCGAGCATCTTTGCCTTTGTAATATCCTCAATCACCAGCAGCATTTCTTCTTCGTTAACAATCCTTGAAAGATAAAATCTTAATATTTTAGGA
>JAGLHE010000220.1 GCA_023143685.1 Candidatus Omnitrophota bacterium | reverse complement strand
GTCAACACATTCAAAAACACCTGCTTAAATACAAAGACCGCGCAGCTTACGGCCAAAAAGTCTTCTCACGCCTCGCGCACGATTCAGGGATTGACGAACGCACCTTGCAGCAAGCAGTCAGGTTCCACACAGAATTCCCAATTCCGAACGCGCGTTCGGAATTCACCTGGACACATTACCGCGAACTCTTAACACTGCCTGATCAGAAACACCGTCAACGCCTGGTTAACAAAATCAAAACAAAAAACCTCACCACCCGAGAGCTTAAACAAACGATCAAATCCTCAAAAGCCACACCCTCAGAACCTGTTGTCCTGGAATTCAAGCGAGGGACGCTTTACACTTACCAACTCGCTGCTCCGGCCTGCATTTCAGCTGAACAAAATTTTCAAACCGTTGATTGCGGCTTCGGAATCTGGCGGCAAGTCCCCGCGCCAGGCTTAACAAATCAAGAGCCCGGCACGATCGTCAAGGCAACAAAAACACCTGCCGGATTTGAGCTGGCCCCCTCCACCCGAACAAAAGACGACCTTTTTAATTTCCGCGCGGTGCTGGATTATGTAATTGATGGAGACACTGTTGTTTTGCAGGTTAACGCGGGATTTCGCACGTGGTGCAGGCAAAAACTGCGCTTAAGAGGAATTGACGCACCCGAGATGAGTACGCCGCAGGGAGAAAAATCCAAAACCTTTCTTAAAGAAACCTTAACCACCGCCCCGTCGGTCCGGATTAAAACTTACCGGAAAGATAAATACGCCCGGTATTTGGCGGATATTTTTATCGGCCCAAAAAACACATTTATAAACCAACTACTTTTGGACACTGGTCACGCCGCCCCGTATCTCAAGTAGCACGACGCCCTCACATTACGTAATGATTACGTAATAAATAAGGGCCTTTCCCCGGCAAATTTTATTCTTTACTTAATATCAACAATCTTGACATCAAAGGTCAACTCTTTACCTGCCAAAGGGTGATTGAAATTAAGAACAACTTTCTGCTCCCCGACAGAATCAACAGTCGCCTGGATCATCCGGCCCTCGTTATCCTGCAAAGGGATCATCATTCCAACCGCCAACTTCAAATCCGCGGGGAACATCTCTTTCGGTACTTCCTGGATCGCTTCCGGCTTAACAACCCCGTACGCGTCTTCCGGGCCGACCACAACCGTCCGCTCGTCCCCGACTGTAAGGCCCTCCATCTTCGCTTCCAACCCCGGGATAATGTTTCCTGCCCCCTGGACATATTCTAAAGGCTCTTTGCCTCTTGAAGTATCGATGACCTCGTTCTTAATTGTTAACGTGTAATCAAATTTAACCATTTTTCCTTTTTCAATCATCACTTCTGCCCCTTTCACAGCGCCACCCGAAATTAACAAACTCAAACCTATTGCCAAACTCAAAAAACTCTTTTTCATCTTTTCCCCCTTATCGTTTAACCTCAAAAAACCCGCGAGACAAAAAACCCAAACCTTACGGCTCAAACAATTCAACCCTTTTTTCGTTAACCCTAAAAATTTTTTATCTCATTATGCTTAAATCGCACTTCCCTGTCAAATAAATCCTCTGATCCTCCGATCCTCTTGAACTATTACAGGACACAACTATAGTTCAGAAATCCTGAACGCATCAATCAACATCGTGTCGCCGAGGTGCCGGTTCCGCGGAATGTAGAAATCAACACTATATAACGATTTTAAACCGGGCAAAATACCCTTCATAAAACCATTCACATCCAGATGAAATTCATGCCAGTTGCCATCGTCCCTCAAGATAGCCGGCCGGACACCCTTTATCGAAGGGCACGCGGCAGCCTCAGTCGCACCCAAACAAATCCATTGATCAAAACGTGTTTTCACTCGTATCATAGCCGGCATCCCTTCCGGGATTTGGTAGGCAAACGAGATCCGGGGAAACTTCTCCAACAGCCACCCCTTCACTTCAGCACCAGCAGAAACCTGCTTTGATGGCGACAAGATCGCTATACGCATCGCAGAGTCCAGGCTAAACGCTTTCTTCCTGTCTAAACTAAGGCTTCTTCCGTCGCCAGAGCTAAACATTCCCGTTGAACCCTCAAAATCTTCCGCGATTAAATACTTTTTATTCGCCGCTAATACCTGCAGCTTGCTCTTGCCGGATTGTTCTGTTATCCGCGTCAATACGCTGTTCTTAAAAACAAAATCCACACGCAAAGGCCGATGGTCTGCCTCAAGGTCCGGGCCCACAACAGCTTTAACAGCACTCCATTCAGAACTATATAAAAAATGGTCAAGGCGGACACCGTGAACACTGGTGTACTTTGTGTAGCCAAATCCAAAGCCGACATCAGAAAACGCGTTTCTTAAATGCGACCAATGATCTCTGTAGATAGGGCTTGTGGCCAATTGATTAAAGTCACCTGTAACCAACACAGGAGTTGTATCACTCGTCCATTTAGACGCGCCAAAAGATTCGGTTTCCTGAAGCCTGGTTACCTTTTTCATTTCAGAAATACCTTTAAATTTTTTGTCAATAATAGCCTCGATCCCTTTTCGGGGAGACTCCAGCCAAATATTAAAAAAATGCAAAGGGCCTGAATCGCCTTTAAGGACAAACTTTGCAGCGACAACGCCCCACGAATCCAGCATACGCCTGTCGACCAGCTTTGATTCAATAATCGGGATACGGCTTGCCAACGCCAGTTCTTCTTCAAAAACAAGGTCCCATTCTGTGCGAGGCAGCAACTTTCTTAAAAATGGCCGGTGCCGGACAAACGCCTCCTGAAAAGCAACAATATCCGGTTTTATTTCTGTGATGTACGCGGATACTTTTTCCAGGTTAGCTGTTTCTCCAAGATCAACAGTCGCTACTTTCACTATTTTTGAAGGGTCCTGTCCAAACCGGCTTAAAGATAAAGGAACTTGAAATCCCATTACAGGAAACACAAGCACGAAAAAACTCAACGCGTTAACAACCAATACTTTTTTATCGTTAATAGCAATTCCGGAAAGCAAGAGGACAAGCGGAACAATACCAAAACCCCACAACGGAGAAATTTGAATCAAATTAGCCAACCACCACATTTCATAAGGCCAGTACGGAGCCAGGCTTATCAGCACTAACAAAAGAAGGTACGCCAAAGAAAGGAATCGATTAAGTTTAGTAAAAATTTTATTTTCTGTTTTCATATTAAAATAACAGCGGCCTCGTATCCGGTAAGTTGCCGCGCAGGCGAACAGAAACTTTAAGAAACCAGCACTGCCCTGGCTGGCGCGCCATCAGAATTAAGAATTTTTAAAGGAAGACATATCAACTGATACTTCCCTTCTTTGGCTTTGGACAAATCCAGCCCTTCAATCAACCATATCCCCGCGTTAAGAAATGCCAAATGCGTTTCGCGCCCTCCTTCATAAAAGCCCCCAACCGAAAGATAATCAACCCCGACTGTCTGCACTTTTCGATCAGCAAGATACTGCGCCGCATCCGGCGTAATATAAACAAAATTCTTCTTGAACATATTTCCTTTCCAGCAGCGCGAAGAATTAAGCGTTTTAAAAAGCACCCTCTCTCCTGCACGGATACGTTTACCTTTTAACTCCTCAACAGTAATCGCTTTTTTATCCTTTATCGAAATCACGCGCGCAGGCCCGACCGTTGCTTCCAACGGCATCTTGTCCAAACTCTTTCCGGCCCGGATAAAGTGCAGCGGCGCGTCCATATGCGTTCCGGCGTGCGCGCTCATCGACAACTGAGAAAGATTATTCCCGGCACCCTTATTCATATCCTTCACACGATGAATTTTAACATCCGGGTCACCCGGCCAATGCGCCATCCCCGACTTTAACGTTACAGAAATGTCAATATACTTTTTCATGCCCGCTCCTTAATTATTATTTACCCCGTCATCAACAAGGCCGAAAATCTTGTACTCATCATTTTTCCAAACCGGCCGTACCAGTGCTGGATTATTTTCACTTTCCGCGACAAATTGCGCTCCCTCACTCTTCCTGAAAATCAAATACGAAATCTTTAACGCCTGTGCCTGCGCCAAGAAATGAACATTACTATATTGCGGATACCAGATCGCGGTGCAAACCCGCCCTGTCAAAAGCCTTAACGGACGCGGCCGCCAAAACATCAGGGTGTCATCCGGTTTTGTGTTATTCTTAACCCACGCAACCATCTCTTGTGTTTCCTTTTGAAAAAGCGCGTCATCATCAAATCCATAAACCGCTGAAATATTAAAAACGTTTAACACCATAAACGCAAACACCAGCCCAACAAAAACCGCCTTAACCACCCGCTCATCTTTTTTTCGCCACGCAGACATCTGTTCAAATAAAAAAACCGGCACATACCCCACAACCGGCAGCAGGTATCGCGCGAAATTTTCCGGCGGGGTTGTTTCAGCTGCCCACACGACAAGCGCGACAAAATAGACAAAGGCAAAACAGCCATAAAAAGATAATTCCTTTTTTCGGGCCTTGATAATAAACAGCAAAACAATTCCCCCAAAAAGAACACCTGACACCCACGTCATAACCGTTTGCAAACTATTTGACAAAACACTTGTCACAGGCATCTGCCCGGGCAGAAAGAACCACACACAGCTTTGAAACACAACCCCCAGATTATGCACAGCTAATTTCAAATAAACATCCGGATGCTTCGCGAACAACGAAACCGGGCCAGGCTGATACCCGATCCAGCTCAACTCAACAACAAGTGTTGCTAACAAACCCAGGAACAACCCCAAAGCCAGGCGTTTATTTTTCTGAATAAAAAGAAAATAAAATATCGAGGAGACAAAAAGGATTATTCCCGAATAGCGAATAAGCACACACGCGCTCATCGCCAGAACAATACCCGCCTCGGAAATAATTTCTTTTTTATCCTTTCGCGAATATCTATCCACAAGCCACATCGTTAAACAAACAAAACAAAAGAACGGCAAGTCTGAAAGAACGTTTTGTTTAAACACAAAATAAAAAGACGAACATGCCAGCAATCCACTTAAAAGCATTGCCAGGCCTTGCCCCACCCGTTTCTTAAAAATAAGAAACAAAAAGAAAATCCCGGCATACCAAAAAATAACATTTAGAAATTTTAACGCGACAAAATTTACACCGAACACCTTAACCATCGGCGCGAGAAGCAGTGGAAACCCCGGCGAGCACACAACCGGAAGGGCTACCATAATATCCGAGGAATAAGGCTTGCCTTCAACAATATTCCGGGCATGAATAATATACTGGCTAAAATCCCCGCCCCAGTTATGCCCGTCTTTCAAGGTCACAATATTTATCATCACAAAAAAACCGATTAACACCGCGCCAATAATACTTGTCGTCTTATTCATCATCTTTTTTGTAGAATACCGGTAGAACCCAAAGGCCGAATTCATACCCGTATTTGATTTGCAATTAATTATGCCAGTCGGGGCAAAATAAGGGCTTCAATGTTACAACCGCACTTCTGGACAGCTCCCCACTAACCTTCTTTGATATTTCTTGCAACAATCAAAAACTGTTTTCCGAACAACTTCCATACCACAGGACAAGCCAGATACATCTTAATAAAATAAGCTCGCTTGATACTT
>JAGLHE010000022.1 GCA_023143685.1 Candidatus Omnitrophota bacterium | reverse complement strand
ACGCAGGCCTGTGCTCATCTGCGTTAAAAAGGAGAACAAACATGCCGACGTACCAATATGAATGTGATGGATGTGGACACACTTTTGATATCTTGCAATCAATTGTTGATAAAAAGTTGCGTACATGTCCAAAGTGTAAGGAAGACACGTTGTACCGTTTGGTAGGAACAGGAAGCGGGATTATTTTCAAGGGCAGTGGATTTTATGAAACTGATTATAAAAATAAACCTAGTTGTCCGGCTAAAGAGGATTCGGGCAAGTGTGCGGCCTGCCCGGCTTCTAAATGATGGAAGATCGCGAAACCACGCGACAATATACGAGGTTGTTGAAAAAGCGTAGAAATTGATTTTAAGTGGCATAATATTTTGTTATTATTGATCAGATAATATTTCCTGTTAAATCCCTCTTTTTAGCGTTGTTTCCGTTTCGCTACGCTCACGGGAATGATTCTTTTTCTTAAATAAAATCATAGAGAGAATCATTGCGCGTAATGTTATATAAGTTTTTATTAAAAGAAAGGAAAGGTCCTCAGGGCTGAGTAAAAGAAGATGACTGAAATACGATCATTTCAAGCGTTACATTATAATCCGGAAAAAAGTGGTGATCTCTCCAAGGTGGTGTGCCCTCCGTATGACGTGATATCTCCGGTACAGCAAAAAGAATATTATGCGAAAAGTAAGAATAATTTTATTCGTGTGATGTTGGCGCATGACCAAAATGGTGATGATGAACAGAATAATAGATATACACGCGCTCAGGAGACATTTGAACAATGGATTGCTGAAGGAATTATTGAGCAAGATGAAAAGCCGGGCATTTATTTTTATAAGCAGGAGTATAAAGTTTTAGGAACACGGCATAGCCGGTTAGGCTTTATTTCTTTAATGCGCGTGCAGGATGATAAGGATTCCAGGGTTTTTCCGCATGAAAAGACGCATGCCCAGGCCAAGGAAGACCGTTTACGGTTGTGGAGCGCGCTTAAGGCGAATTTGAGTTCTATTTTCGTGTGTTTTTCTGATAAGGACAAGAAAATTGAGAAAATTTTTAATAAACAGGTCGTGGTTAATGATCCGTTTATTGATGTAATGGATGAAGATGACGTCAGGCATCAGGTTTGGCGGCTGGATGACCCTGTTTATGTTAATCAAATTGTTGAAACCCTTGATCAACAGCAATTATTTATTGCGGATGGACACCATCGGTATGAAGTGGCTAAATTTTACCGTCGTCAGCAGATTGCGCAAGGCGGCGCGGCAAAGGGAACCGCTGCGTATAATTATATTATGACGTATTTTACCAACATGGATTCCAGGGATTTGCAGATTTTTCCAATGCATCGGATTGTGAAAAGTATGTCAGGGAAGCTGGATTTTTTAACGGAGTTTTTCCGTATTGATAAGATTCGTTCAAAAGATGATATGGTGATTTTATTGGGAAAAGCCGGACAGAATGAGCATGCCTTTATTCTTTATACAAAAGACGAGGTTTTATTGCTGAGGTTGAAGAATAAAGCGCTTATTGATAAATATATCCCTGAAGGGTCAAAGGCGTACCGGCATTTGGACGCAACAATTTTAAAGCATTTTATTTTAGATCGTGTTGATGTGCAGTCGGAAGACATTGGGTATACCAAAAGCATTCAGGATGTGATGGGCGCGGTTGAAAGCGGTGAGGCCCAGGCCGGGTTTATTATGAACGCGGTTAAGGTTAAGCAGTTACGTGATATTGCTTTAAATGGCGAGCGTATGCCACCTAAAACAACGTATTTTTATCCGAAAGTTTTATCAGGATTAACGGTTTATAAAATGGATTGATAATAATAGTAAAGTACGATGTACGGGGTACGAAGAAAACCCCGTACTCACACGTCGTACTTCGAACCTCGTACTTAACAAAACATCCTCATGGCCCTTTTTGGAAAAAATAAATATACTCTGGTTAGGGTAGACAAGAAAAATATCCCCGAGGGGATTTGGTCTAAATGCCCGGATTGTGATTCACCTACCTATGTTAAGGGATTAAAGGATAACTTGAATGTTTGTCCTAACTGTGGGCATCATTTTTCTTTAACCGCGAAAGAGCGGGTAGATCTTCTTATTGACAAAGGGACATTTGCTGAAATGGACAGGGAATTGGTTTCTCAGGATCCTTTGGATTTTAAAGGGCCAAAAACGTATCAACAGAAATTGACAAGTGATCAGAGAAAGACAGGGTTGGTTGATGCGGTTTTAACGGGAACCGGGAATCTCGACGGGAAAAAGGTTTCAATCGCGGTCACAGACTCACGGTTTATTATGGGTTCGATGGGGTCTGTTGTTGGAGAGCGGATTACACGTGCTATTGAAAAAGCTACCGAAGAAAAGATACCGATGTTAATTATTTCAGGGTCTGGTGGTGGCGCGCGTATGTATGAGGGGATCTTTTCGCTTATGCAAATGGCGAAAACCTGCGCTGCCCTCGCGCGTCACGCGGACGCGGGGTTGTTGCATATATCTATTTTAACAGATCCGACCATGGCAGGGATTATGGCCTCGTTTGCCGGTGTGGGTGATGTGATTATGGCGGAACCTAAAGCCTTGATCGGGTTTACAGGGCCGCGTGTTATTGAGCAGACGATTCGCCAGAAATTGCCTGAAGGGTTTCAGCGGTCAGAATTTCTGTTGGCGCATGGCTTGATTGATATGATTGTTGACCGCAAAGATATGAGAGAACGGTTAAGCCGGCTGATTGATTATACATCCTGAGCTAAGCAGGAAACAAAATATTTGCAACACAAAGATTCTTTGCATACAATACGTTTTTTTAAATACGGATATGAGAATTATAAATAGAAGGTAAAAGTATGCCGCAGATAAGTTTAAGGAATGTGAGTAAGACATATAAGGGTGGCGCGAAAGCTGTTGATAATGTAACCCTTGGGATTGAAAATAAAGAATTTCTCGTTCTTGTTGGGCCGTCAGGTTGTGGGAAATCGACAACGTTGCGTATGATAGCGGGGTTAGAGGATGTTTCTGAGGGGAAAATTTGGATTCATGACAGGGTTATTAATGATGTGCCTGCGAAAGATCGGAATATCGCGATGGTTTTTCAGAATTACGCGTTGTACCCGCATATGACGGTTTTTGAGAATATGGCTTTTGGGTTGAAGTTGCGTAAATATCCGAAAGATGAAATTGTCCGGCGGGTTACTGAAGCCGCTGAGATTTTAGGGATTAAAAAATATTTAGAACGAAAGCCACGGCAGCTTTCAGGTGGGGAGCAGCAACGTGTGGCCCTGGGCCGCGCGATTGTGCGTAAGCCGGCTGTTTTTCTTTTTGATGAACCTTTAAGCAACCTGGATGCCAAGATGCGCGTGCAGATGCGTGCAGAAATACATAAGTTGCGGTTACGCCTGCAGACGACATTTATTTATGTGACCCATGATCAGACCGAGGCGATGACTTTGGGCGACCGGATTGCTGTTATGAAAGACGGAGAAATTCAGCAGTGCGCGGATCCTATCGCGATTTATGATAACCCTGCCAATCAATTTGTCGCAAGCTTTATCGGTTCGCCGCCAATCAGCTTGATGAAGGGCCGGATTATCAAAAAAGAACGTAAATATTATTTTGATGAAGGTAAGTTTCAAGTAAAGCTGGTTGAGGAAATGCATAAAGCGATCGCGCCTCATGAGGGTAAAGAGGTGATGATGGGCGCGCGCGCTGAAGATATTTATGATAAGTTGTTCGCGCCAGAGGCGTCTCCGGATAATACGATTACCGCGACATGTGAAGTCGTTGAGCCGATGGGTTCGGAAGTGTATTTGTATTTAAACACAGGAAAACATCAGTTTATGGCTCGTGTGGGGGCGCATGACCGGCCCGCGATTAATCGAGATATGGATCTTGTTGTTGATATGAGCAAGGTACACTTTTTTGATAAAGACACTGAAGAAACGATTATATAATTCTGAGTATTTCTTGTTTGTTTCTCTCCTATTGCCTCTCATAGGCTTTTTTGTCTATGCGGCGAGGTATTGTTATGATTTCTTTCCATTCTTATTTTGCGCGCTTTTAGCGAGCCTGTCTTATCTTGTTGGATGTCACTTTCGGTTAATCCGCAGGCACGCGGAAAGTGATCTTGAAATTCAGGATTGTCTTGAGAAAACCAATCTCCTGGAAGATGAATTTCTTAAAGAGCAGCAGGCAGTGAGTTCTCTTCACCGCAAGATTGTTAACTATTCCCAATTAAAAGGCCTGACGGAAAAACTTTGCAAAAGTTTGACTTCTGTTGAGACGTCCCGCGTTCTTTCGGTTGAGGCCGGAAAACTGTTTGGTGATAAAGAGACTATGATTATTCTATATCTTTTTCATCCGAAAACAGGAGTGCTGGGGATTGCTTCTTCTCAGAAAGGACAGGCGCATGTTAATTTGAAAGACAAGGAGGGGGATTGGTTTGACCGTTGGGTCGTTAAGACCCTTAAGCCGTTGTGGGTGGAGGATACGAAGAGTGATTTTCGGTTTGATGCCGATAAGATATCCACGGAAGAGTCGCGTAAGGTGCGTTCATTGATGAGCGTGCCGCTTATGACGGGGAATAAAATGATTGGGATCTTAAGGGTGGATAGTCCCCGGGAAAATTATTTTGTAGCAGAAGACATCCGGTTGTTAGCAACTATCGCGGATTTAGGGGCGCTTGCGATTGAAAACGCGCAGCTTTATGAAAAGATTGAAGATTTAGCGATCCGCGATAGCTTGACAGGACTTTATTTGCGTCGACATTTTCTTGGACGGATGCCTCAGGAGATGAGCCGGTGTTTGCGTCGCAAGAAAGAGTTGTCATTTGTTTTGGTGGATTTGGATGAGTTTAAAAGATATAACGATAAATTCGGGCATACGGCCGGGGATATCGTTTTGCGGACAATCGGGATGATATTGGCAGATGAATTTGACGCGCCGGGTGATTTGGTTTGCCGGTATGGGGGGGAGGAATTTGCTGTGTTGTTGCCGGATTGTTCAAAGGAGGAGGCTTTTGAGCGGGCAGAGGTGTTGCGTAAGAAAGTTGAGGCGCAGACGATTATTCTTCGTCGAGAAAAAACACGAATTACGATTTCGGTAGGGGTTGCGGCATTTCCGCGGGATGTTCAGATAAAGGAAGATTTGATCCAAAAGGCTGACATGGAAATGTACCGCGCGAAGAAACAAGGACGCAACCGCGTCTGTGTAACTGAAGGATAGAAACTTTATGTTTTTTATGATGCTTTTTTTGCTTTTGATTTTTACCCTCGGCGTTTTTTGGGTGGCCCAAAAAATTGTTCAGAAATCCGCGCGCCGTAAAAAAATAGAGTTTGATAAGGTTCAGGCAGGATACAAGCAAAATTTAAAGAAGCAAGAAAAGATCGTTAAACAAGTCAGGGCTTTGGAAGCCGAGAGTAACGAGATTTTTATGCTTTATGATATGACAAAGGAGATTGCGAAGAATTTTAATGAGGAGGCAGCTCAGGCTGTGTTTGTTAATAAACTGAAGGATACGGTGAGTTATGATGAGTGTCAGTTGCTGGGGCCGTTGTCTGAAGGGATAAAACAGTTAAAGAAAGATGAACAGTGGTTTTTAGTCAGATTAAAAGGGCATCGTAAAATTCTCGGGTATTTGGCGGTAAAAGGTGTGGCACAGGAGGAACAGGAGAAAGTTTTGATTTTGGCGAACCAGTTTGCTTTGGCTCTTGAGCGTATCCGTCTTTATCAAGAGGTGGAACGCATGGCGATTACAGACAGTCTTACAGAGGTGCATACGCGGCGTTATATTTTGGAACGGTTTGAAGAAGAGCTGAAGCGTTCTTATATACGGAAGATCCCGCTGTCTTTTTTGATGGTGGATGTTGATTATTTCAAACATTTTAATGATCAGTATGGACATTTAACGGGTGATAAAATTTTAAGAGAGATTTCTTCGGTTATCCGCGAAACGATCCGGGAGATTGATAGCGCCGGACGGTACGGAGGGGAAGAGTTTTGTATTGTTTTGCCGGATACGGACCGGGAGGGAGCGTATTATGTCGCGCAACGTATTCGGGAAGCTGTTGAAAAAACAATGATCAAGGCGTATGATGCAACAGTACGAGCCACTGTGAGTGTGGGGGTGTCAACGTTTCCTGATGATGGAAAGATCCCTGCGGAGTTGATTGATAAAGCGGATTGGGCGTTATATCGGGCAAAAAAGATGGGGCGTAATACAATTTGTGCCTTTGGGGTTTATGAAGATTAAACCCGTGTTGCGCGGATGATTAGATAAATGCCGGATTTTAGATGATCAAGATGATTGTGAAGATGATCAAGAAATGGGCTGACGATGTTAAGGTGGTGTGGTAAAATTAAAAATATCTAAAAGCTTGAAAGTTGACAAAGGCCCAGGGGTAGCTGCTTTTTGTAATAAACACGGGGGGGAAGATGACCAGGAAAATATTAATCGTAGAAGATAGTCCGACGGTATTGGCTGTTTTAAAAGACGCTTTTTTGGCGGAGGGCTGCGATGTCGTAGTGGCGGTTAACGGCGATGAGGCTATCGCGAAAGCCGCGTCTGAAAAACCGGAGTTGGTTGTTCTGGATACGGTTTTGCCGGATATTGACGGGCTCGAAGTTTGCCGCAAAATTAAAGAGAATTTAAAGGGCACTAAAATTATTATTATGACAGGGGTTGTGGATGCGGTGGACGCAACTAAGGCCAGGGATGCCGGGGCTGATGATTACTGTGTGAAGACGAGTGATTATGAGTTTTTGCTCCAGACGGCAAGAAAGTTTCTTTAGAATCGGATAAGAGGCGTATCACTGTAAAAAACAGGGAAAGATCAATATGTCAGGTTTAGAGATTGAAAAAGATGAACAGATTCGACAATTGCAGGAAGAGGTGTGTGCCTTGAAGCAGAAGCTGGCTGATCAAGGGTGGGGGGTTCAGAAGACCAGGGAAGGAATTAATGTTCTTTATAAAGAGATTGAGAAAAAAAATAAAGAGCTGGAGCGTTTGAATAATTTGAAATCCGATTTTGTCTCAACCGTTTCACATGAATTGCGTACCCCTATGACCATCACTTCCGAAGGGATCAGTCTTGTCCTCGACGAGATCCCCGGCGAGATTAATGATAAGCAGCGTAAGCTTTTGATGACATCAAAACAGAACATGCAGCGGTTAAGTGAGATCATTAATGATTTGCTGGATATTTCTAAAATTGAGGCCGGGCGGTTGGAATTAAGGCGCGGAATGGTTGATTTGAATAAATTGGTTAAGGATTTGGTGGATTCTTATCAGGCGGTTATGGCTGAGAACGATGTTTCGATATCACTCGATATCGTTGATGAGGAAAATTTTGTTTATATTGACGGGAACAAGATAATTCAGGTTTTAAATAATCTTTTAAATAATGCGATGAAGTTTAGTCCGACAAATGGAGTGATTGAGGTTGTTGTTGAATCGGAAGATGATCACGTGATCGTAAACGTCCGGGACCATGGGGCAGGGATTGAGCAGAAAAATCTTTCCAAGCTTTTTAAAAAGTTTCAGCAGTTGGGCCATCCGACAGGGCAGAAGGTTAAGGGAACAGGGTTAGGCTTGGCGATCGCCAAGGCTTTGGTAGAAATGCATGGAGGGAAAATATTTGTGGAAAGCACGGTAGGGGAAGGGACAACTTTTTCTTTTGCTCTGCCGAGATGCGAGGCTACGCGCCGATCTTTTGAGCGGCAGATGGATCATCTGTTAAGTGAGTCGCGTGATGAAAATCAGTCGTTGGCATTGGTGGTTGTCCATCTTGAAGAGCTTGGAGGACAATTGGAATCATGTGATGTTTATGATTTAATGCAAGTGGTGAACGCGATCCTTATGGAAATCCGGCAAATTGTGACCCGTCCCAGGGATCTGGTTTTTTTGTATGACAGGTCCAGCGTTTATGTCGTTTTGCCGGAAACAAATGATGAAGGTGGCAAAATGGTTTTAACGAAGATTGAAAAGGCCATGTCCGCTTTTCGATTTCTTGTTTCATCGGGAGAGGCGCGGTTTTCTTTGCAATGCACCATGTCTGTTTTTCCGGATGACGCGCAGAATAAAGAAGGGTTGATGGAAAAAGCTTTAGCAAGGCAAAACGTTTCTGATGAAAAAGATTCTTAGAAGACAGGAGTTTTTGTGGCAAAGAAAATATTGATTGTTGATGATGAGCAGAGTATTGCCGAAATGCTTGAGATGCGTTTAGAGGCGATGGGGTATGAGACGGATATGGCGCATGATGGTGAGGAGGCGTTGAAAAAAGTAAAAGAATTTAAGCCGGAATTGATTATTTTAGATATTATGATGCCAAAAGTTGATGGGCTGGAAGTCTGCCGGATATTGAAAGGGAGCCCGGAAACGCAAGATATTAAGGTTATGATGGTGACCGCTTTAGGGCGAGCGGACGATAAGCAAAGAGGGGCAGAGGTTAAAGCGGATTTGTATATGACAAAACCATTTGATTCTGTAGAGTTGATGGATAAAGTTCAGGAATTGTTAGGGGATTGACAGGTAGGCAACGCCCACTTTTATAGAAGCACGAGGTTTGAGGTACGATGTACGCAGAGAACGAGGTTTTTTCGTATATCGTGCCTTTTTTTGCAGTATAGAAAGTATAAAACAGATAACCATTTCACTTCGCTTCGAAACTGCGCGC
>JAGLHE010000219.1 GCA_023143685.1 Candidatus Omnitrophota bacterium | reverse complement strand
TGCTTGCTTAAGTAGTGGCATTACAGAATTTCTTTGGTTCTTTCATCCCACTTTTTTAAGAAAGAACCAAAATTAATAAAAATGTCAAGGTCTATTTAGTTCCCGCACTCATTCAAGCGAATACATATATAATTTGACATATCATATTTGTATTGTATAATTTTTAGTATGAAATATTATTCTAGAGACATAGAGGCTGTATTATTAAAAGCTGTTAAACAATTTCGAGTCGTGTCCTTAAGCGGAGCTCGCCAGACAGGTAAATCTACACTTTTGCGCCATTGTTTGTCAGATACACATCAATTTGTGTCCCTCGATGATCCGCGTATACTTAAATTGGCTCAAAACGATCCGGAATTCTTCTTTGAAGAGTATTCAGCTCCCCTTATTATAGATGAAATTCAATATGCTCCAGAATTATTAAAATACATTAAGTTGAGGGTTGATAAAAATTCTGAGCGTGGGCAGTACGTGTTAACCGGCTCACAGCAGTTTACATTGATGAAAGGTTTGCAAGAGACACTAGCCGGGAGGGTGGCGTTGCTAACACTTACGCCTATGTCTATAAATGAAGGCCCACAAAAAACAAGAAAATATGAGTATCGAGCGTTACGAGGTTCTTATCCCGAAATAGTTACAGTTGAGATTGATGATTTTCAGCGTTGGTTTATGTCTTATCTGGCAACTTATATTGGGAAAGATGTGCAGGTACATTATAAACTGGAAAAAACAGCTCTTTTCCGGGATATGTTGTTCTTGTTAGCCGCTCGAGTAGGGCAAATTTTGAATTATCATGCCTTGGCTACAGATTTAGGCGTGTCGGTGGTCGCTATAAAATCATGGATTAAGATATTAGAGGCTGCTGGTATTATTTACGTTTTACGGCCATATCATACAAACTTAGGTAGTCGTATTACAAAGTCGCCAAAAATATATTTTATGGACACGGGATTTGCTGCGGTATTGACTGGAATAAAAACAAAAGACGCATTGTTTCATGGTGCTTTATCGGGTAATTTATTTGAGAACTTTGTTTTGCAAGAAATTATTAAGGTATATGAAAATAGGGGGATGGTTCCACCGCTTTATTATTATCGTACAAATAATGGTATAGAGGTTGATATTCTCATAGAGGAAAAGTTTGGAGAGATTTTGCCTTGTGAGGTAAAGCTTACAAAGACCCCGAAGAGTTCTATGATTCATAATATAGAGCGGCTTTACAGATTAAATAAAAAGAAAAATTTAAAAATTTTAAAAGGTGCGCTTATCACTAATCAGAATGGACAAAGTGCGATGTCTAGAGAGGTTAAGTCGTATTCTTTAAATGGTTTTTTAGATACAATATGAAAGCTAACCATAATTTTCTTCCTGATTAACCCGAAATATTATTCCCGAGCCCTAAGTTGTTGGAAATAAACGACTTGTTTTCTAAGTACGATAAAAAGGAATTTTCGGTGTATGCATCCGTTGCATGTAGCGCGTTGCCCGCTGCACGCAAAAGACCAGGGTTGATAAAGCGGATAAAAAAGTATATGATGTGTGAGATTAATACGGTAACTCACCGGTTACTTAATAAGACTAAAGAGCCATTATTATTAATATTATTAAGATAGGATTAGCTTATGTTACTAATAATTATACTAATATTCATTTTATTATATATGTATATTTCTTACATCGCGTTTTATGATGAGGTTCGGGCCACGCAAGAGCGCGATCCAGCCGCTAAGAACATTGCTGAAGTTTTGTTGCTATATCCAGGATTGCATGCGGTCATTGCCTACCGGACTTCCAATTTCCTTTGGCGTAAGAAAATTGCCTTTCTCCCTAGGGTTGTTTCGCAAATAGCCCGATTTTTAACAGGGATTGAGATTCATCCGGCCGCACAGATTGGCCCAGGCCTTTTTATTGATCACGGGATGGGCGTTGTTGTTGGGGAAACAACTATTATTGGGGAGAATGTGACCCTTTTTCAAGGTGTGACCTTAGGTGGAACAGGAAAAGAAACCGGTAAGCGTCATCCAACGATTGGAGATAATGTTGTTGTTGGAGCAGGCGCTAAAGTGCTTGGCAATATTAAAATCGGTTCTAATTCATATATTGGCGCGAATGCGGTTGTTCTTAAGAGTGTTCCTGCGAACACAACGGTTGTGGGTGTCCCCGGGCGGGTTACCAAGCAAGATGGCAAGAGGATGGATCAAGAGATGGACCATATCCATGTTTCAGATCCTGTTATGCAAGGGTTGAATGAATTGCGTGAAAAAGTTGATGCGCTTGAAGGGAAAGACAAGAAGTCTTAGGTTTTTGCGAAATGCGAAATTATTATGTCAGTCAAAATTTATAATTCATTATCACGTCAAAAAGAGGAGTTAAAGCCTCTTGATGGGAAGACGGTTAGAATGTATTCCTGCGGGGTGACGGTTTATGATAAATGTCATATCGGGCACGCGAGAAGTTTATACATTTTTGATGTCATACGCCGGTATCTGAAGTATCGCGATTATGATGTCCGGTTTGTACGAAACATTACAGATGTGGATGACAAAATTATTAACAAAGCCAACGAACTAAATAAAAGTTTTGATGAGGTGGTTGAAGACAATATTGTCGCTTATTATCGGGATTTAAAGAATTTAGCTGTAGATGCCGCGGATCAGGAACCTCGCGCGACACAGTATATCCCGCAGATTATTGAATTTGTTAAGGGCCTGATCGATAAAGAATATGCTTATGAAGCAGATGGGGATGTGTATTTTGCTGTTCGAAAGTTTAAAGAGTATGGAAAGCTTTCCCGCCAAGGCATTGACCAGATGCTTGAGGCAACGCGTATTGACCAAAATGACAAGAAAAAAGATCCTTTAGATTTTGCCCTTTGGAAAAAGGCAAAAGAAGGGGAGAAGTTTTGGCCTTCTCCGTGGGGCGATGGCCGGCCAGGTTGGCATATTGAATGTTCCTGCATGAGCATGAAAGAACTTAAGACAGAAACGCTGGATATTCACGCGGGTGGCCGGGATTTGATTTTTCCGCATCATGAAAATGAAATCGCGCAATCTGAAGCATTAACCGGTAAGCCCTTCGCTAGATATTGGATCCATCATGGATTATTAACGATCAATGGCCAGAAAATGGCAAAGTCGTTAGGGAATTTTATTACGCTGGATGAGATTTTAGGGCGATATTCTGCTGATGTCCTGAAACTGTTTTTTCTGCAATCGCATTATGCAAGCCCTATCGATTTTTCCTGGGAAAAAATGGATGAGGTTAAAAAGGTGTATGACCGGGTCGTAAGGTTGATGCACGACATTGGAAGCAAGATAGATAATAGTGTTTATGAAGATGTGCCTGAGGCCGGTGAACAGAAAATTAAGTTTCAAGAGGATATGGATGATGATTTCAATACGCCGAAAGGGCTGTCTGTTTTGTTTGATATGATCAGTTCTTGCAATAAAGCTTTAGGGGAGCCGGGCCGGGAAAAGATGTTGTCAGGGATGGGGCAAGGTATCCGAGAGGTATTGGACATTTTTGGTTTAACAGCTGAAAAAGAAGAAGAGGTGCTGGATAAAGAGGTGAAAGGCCTTCTTGATCAACGGGCTGACGCCAGGGCGCGAAAAGATTTTCAGAAGTCAGATGAATTGCGGGATTTGTTAAAAGAAAAAGGGATCCTTGTTAAGGATACAAAAGACGGGCAGACATGGGAAAAAGTTTAAGAGGAAAGTTTATTACACTCGAGGGTGCTGAAGGGTCAGGGAAAAGTACTCAGGCCAGGATGTTGTGTGAGTATTTAGAGGAACAGAAAAAGGAAGTTTTGCATATCCGCGAGCCGGGTGGAGTAAAGATCAGTGAATCTATTCGCGATATTCTGTTGGATGTTAAGAACACAGCGATGAGCGATGAATGTGAAACACTTTTGTATATGGCGGCGCGAGCACAGCTTATTGAAGAAGTGATTGTTCCGGAGCTGGAAAAAGGAAAAATTGTTTTGTGTGACCGGTTTTTAGATTCAACTGTAGCGTATCAGGGGTATGGGAATGGTGTGGATGCTAAGACGATTCAAGCTGTTGGAAAATTTGCTACACGAAGTATTAGCCCGGATTTAACACTGCTTTTTGATATTGACGCTAAAAAGGGATTGGCGCGGGCGGGAAAGAATAAAGACCGGATTGAGCAAAGGTCTTTGGCATATCATAACCGTGTACGAAAGGGATATCTTGAGTTAACGAAACAAGAACCCCAACGGATTAAGTTGATTAAAGTCGATAAGGACAAAGAAGAAATTTTTAAAATAGTGAAAAGGCACGTGGATAAACTGCTACACTGTAACAGAAATAATTGATCCTTTCGCTGGGACGTCAAAATTCAGCTAAAATTGACTAGCCGTTCCAGAATCAATTATTTCTGTTACAGCGTAGTTTCGCGATAAATTTTTTGACGTGAGTTTGCAAAATTTAAAGGCGAACTTTCTTATAGTATAGGAATTTCAAAGAC
>JAGLHE010000218.1 GCA_023143685.1 Candidatus Omnitrophota bacterium | reverse complement strand
TAAAATAGTTGCGAGCAGTCAAAAATATCAAGCGAGTTTATTTTATGGAAGACTCAGTTAATATTTCTATTCTCAACCGTTTTGAGAAAATTGCCACAAATAACCGTTTAGCCCACGCGTATCTTTTTGTCGGCCCGGAATTGACAGGTAAGAGCGAAACGGCTTTGGCGATTGCGAAGTTGGTTAATTGCGCGGATACTGCGCGGGAATTGTTTTGTGATGCGTGTCCGTCGTGTATAAAAATAAACGCGGGCAGTCATCCGGATGTGGGTGTGATCGATAGCGGGGATGGCCAGTCAATCAAGATTGCGGCGATCAGGGATCTTGTAAGCCGTGTGCAGTTGAGGCCGTTTGAAGCCCCCAAAAAAGTTTTTGTTATTAAAAACATTGAGCAGCTAACCCTGGAGGGAAGCAACGCGTTGTTGAAAACGCTTGAAGAGCCAGGTTCAGATACACTATTAATTCTAACCACCGCAGTGCCGGAAAAGAATTTAGAAACAGTAAAATCCCGGTGTCACGTTGTGAATTTTTTCCCTGCGACACAGCAGCGCGTTGCGGCAACGTTAGAAGACGATTTGGATATACCTGAGCCCGTAGCTCATTTTTTGGCTTATTTTTCGGAAGGGTGTTTGGGGAAGGCCAGACGTTTTTATCAAGAGGGCATTTTTGAACGCAAGAATGATATGATAGATCATATGGTTCTTGAGCAGGACAACGAGGCTTATTTAAAGACGTTGTCCGCGGATAAGGAAAAAACCAAAGAGGCTTTAGCGGTTCTCTTAAGTTGGTTTCGGGATTTGATGTTATTAAAGACAGGTGTTGAGCAAGGCTGTGTTGTCCATGCAGACCGGAGAAAAGAATTGTTGAGTCTTGTTTCGCAGTATTCATTTAATCAGTTAAAAGAGATTGTTGAAGGGATTGTTGATACGTCCAGGATGCTTGGAGAGAACCTGAATATTAAAATTCCTTTAATATTATTGAGGGAGAAGATATGGACAAGGTCATAGAGGTGAGGGTTGGGGATTATCGCTCAGTTGGCTTTTTTGATGCTAAGGATGTCGAGTGTGACAGGGGTGATTATGTCATCCTGGAGGTAGAAAAAGGGACTGAGTTTGGGGAAGTGATTTCGGAAAAGGGACATGAAGCTAAAAGAAAGGCGGACAATATTCTGGGGAAAGTTGTTCGTAGCGTAACAGTCGGAGACCTTAATCAAATCGAAAATAATCGTATAAAAGCACAGGATGCCATTAGTACATGTGTCCGTAAGGTCAATGAACGGCGTGTTGATATGCAGATTGTGAAGTCAGAATATACGTTTGATTGTAGTAAGATTATTTTCTTTTTTACCGCGGACGGAAGAGTGGATTTTCGTGGATTAGTGAAAGATTTAGCCAAGATTTTCCGTGTGCGGATTGAATTGAGACAGATTGGGGTGCGCGATAAAGCAAAAATTGTCGGTGGATACGGGGTGTGTGGACGTGCGGTGTGTTGTTCGTCGTATATGAAAAGTTTTCATCCTTTATCTATCAAAATGGCCAAAGAGCAGGCATTGCCCCTTAATCCGTCAAGGATCTCAGGGACGTGCGGCCGGATTAAATGCTGTATGGCTTATGAGTTTTTGGTTTATAAAGAAATGGCCAGAAGCCTTCCCAGGGTTGGAGAAAAAGTCAGTATCCCGGAAGGGAAAGGGCATGTACGCGAAGTAGATATTCTGAAACGTTTTGTTTACATTGATATTGGGGAGGGGAAGGTTATTAAAGTGGTTTATCCTCCTAAACCCCCGGTGTCTGCAAAAAAACAGGCAGAACAGTAACCGGTGAGTTACTGCTCCGGGCGAACAGTGCAAGGTACCACGTACTCAAACAACAGAACAATCACTTGAAAAATTATGAAAAAGAAATTTTATGTAACAACACCAATTTATTATGTTAATGATAAACCGCATATTGGACACGCGTACACAACAATTTTAGCGGATGTGTTAGTGCGGTTTCATCGCGTTGCGGGACAAGAAGTGTTTTTTCTAACAGGGTTGGATGAGCATGGCCAAAAGGTGCAGCAGGCAGCAGAGGCACGGGGGTTATCGCCGGTAGATCACTGTAATGATTTGGCTCCGCGGTTTTTGCAGTTGTGGGACAAACTGGAAATCCAATATGATGATTTTATTCGAACGACTCAAGAGCGGCATGTGAAAGTTGTGCAGGCTGTGTTGCAGAAGGTGTATGACGCGGGTGATATTTATGCGGATGAGTATGAAGGATGGTATTCGGTTTCTGAAGAAAGGTTTATTACAGAAACGGAAAAAGAGTCGGGCGAGTTCCGTGACGTGAGTAAGCTGAAAGAAAAGAATTGGTTTTTCCGTATGGGAAAATATCAACAGCAATTGTTGGATTATATTAAAGATCATCCCGATTTCATTCAGCCGGAACACCGCAAGAATGAAGTTTTGGGATTTTTGCGCCAGCCTTTAGGAGACCTTTGTATTTCTCGTCCTAAATCCCGGATGAGATGGGGGATTGAGTTGCCGTTTGATAAAGATTATGTGACGTATGTGTGGTTTGACGCCTTGTTGAATTATGTTACCGGCGTTGGGTATGAGCAGGATGCGCAACGATTCGGGGAGTGGTGGCCGGCAAGTGTGCAGCTGATTGGAAAAGATATTTTAACAACGCATTGTGTTTATTGGACAACGATGTTGTTTTCTTTAGGCCTGCCGTTACCCAAAACCATTTTTGCTCACGGGTGGTGGCTGACCGGTGATACGAAAATGAGTAAATCGTTAGGCAACATTGTTAATCCTTTGGATTTGATCGACCAGTACGGAGTGGATTCGGTGCGGTATTATTTAATGAGGGAAATGGTCTTGGGCCAGGACGCTAACTTCACCATGGATTCTTTTATTAAACGGTTTAACAGTGATTTGGCGAATGATTTCGGGAATTTATTGAACCGTGTCAGCGGCTTGATTGGAAAGTATTTTGACGGATGTATTCCAGAGACAGAAGAGACAGAGGCGGAAAAAGAAATCCGTGAAGTGGCGGAAAGCCTGGATGACAAGGTGAATGCCTTGATTGACTCTTTGCGTGTGCACGAAGCGATTGAAGAGATTCTGGTTTTGGTGCGAATGGTGAATAAGTATATGGAGGTGCAAGCGCCCTGGAAAGTCGCGAAAGAAGATTTAAAACGGGCAGGGACGATTCTTTATACCGCAACCGAGGCATTAAGGGTCAGTGCTGTGCATCTTTCGCCTGTGATGCCGGAAAAAACGAAAGCAGTTTTAGAGGTGTTAGGGGCTGTTGATTCATCTTCACAGTGGGGCGGTTTAACCCCGGGAACAAAGATGCAGGCACATGAAGCCCTGTTCCCAAGATTAGAAGTAAAAGATTGATAGCGCGGAACATCCCTTCGTTTCCTGCTAAAAAGAGCCAGGTTTCTTATTTCGTACCCCGAACTTCGTGCTTTAAAAAGGAGAATCATGTCAAAGGAAACAATATGTTGGACTAATGGATGTGTCAAGATCATTGACCAGACAAAACTTCCCGGAAAATTTCAATATATTTATTGCCGTGATGTCAAAACATTATGGCATGCCATTTATCGCTTGAGTGTGCGCGGGGCCCCGGCCTTAGGGGTCGCAGCCGGTTTTGGGGTGTTGTTAGGGATTAAAACGTTTAAGGGAAAAGATATAAAGAAGTTTATTCAGCATTTTCATAAAACATGTGATTACATCGGTTCTTCCCGTCCGACGGCGGTAAATCTTTTTAATGTTTTAGATCAAATGAAGGCTGCAGTGGCGGTCAATACGGATAAGGCTGTGCCTCGACTCAAGGCGTTGCTTAAAGATATAGCATTTTCTGTTTATGAAGAAGACCGTGAAGTTTGTCGAACGATGGGGGCGTTGGGCGCTAAGTTGATTAACAACGGAGATGGTGTTATGACGATTTGTAACGCCGGGGCATTGGCAACTGTTGATTACGGGACAGCCTTGGGCGTGATGTATAGCGCAAAAGCAGCTGGTAAGAAGTTTAAGGTGTATGCCTGTGAGACCCGCCCGCTTTTGCAAGGCGCGCGGTTAACGGCCTGGGAATTATTGCGGGGTAACATCGATACAACGCTTATCTGCGACAGCATGGCTGCTACTGTTATGCGGCAAGGTAAGGTGGATATCATTTTTGCAGGGGCAGACCGTATTGCATC
>JAGLHE010000217.1 GCA_023143685.1 Candidatus Omnitrophota bacterium | reverse complement strand
ATCATAAGGTCCCGATGTATATTGTGGCTCCGCGTTCAACATTTGATTTGAATATTAAGACAGGCAAAGAGATCCCTATTGAGGAACGAAATAAGGATGAAGTGATTAATTTCCGTAATACGAAAACAGCACCGGATAAGGTTAAAGTTTTTAACCCCGCGTTTGATGTGACGGACCATAAGTTGATTACCGGGATTGTAACAGAGTATGGGGTAATCAAACCGCCGTTTAAGGTGAATGTCAGGAAGAAATTAAAGTAGCGCGAAACTACGCTAAATTTTACGCGAAACTACGCAAAATATATTTAATGATAGAGGAAATATCACACATCGGGGAGTTTGGGTTAATTCAGGTTTTGACAAAAGGCCTGTTGGTAGGGAAAAACGTGAAAGTCGGCGTTGGGGATGATACCGCGGTTATTGCGGGGACTTCGCGCGAAGATATGTTGTTTACGACGGATATGATGGTTGAAGGGGGGCATTTTACGAAGAAGATGTCCCCTTTTTCTATAGGGCATAAGGCCTTAGCGTGTAACATTAGTGATATTGCGGCCATGGGCGGGGTGCCGACGTTTGGTGTTGTTTCACTCGGGGTACCGGGAAATTTAGACATTGCGTTTGTTAAAGATATTTATGCGGGGATAAACAGATTAGCTGAAAAGTTCAATGTCCGTATTGTCGGCGGGGATACGGTTAAGAGTGCCAGGATCATTATTAATATCGCGTTATTAGGTAAGGTTGCAAAGGGGCAAGCGGTTTTGCGCAGCGGTGCCAAAAAAGGGGATGCTGTTTTTGTGACAGGCCCTTTAGGCCGATCGTTTAAAACAGAGAAGCATTTACAGTTTGTCCCGCGTGTTAAAGAAGCTCAATTTCTTATGAAGAATTGCCGGCCGGCTGCCATGATTGATATTTCCGACGGACTCGCCGCTGATTTGGGGCATATTTTAAAACAAAGTAATGTGGGCGCGCAGCTTCATGAGGAAGCGATCCCCATGTCAGCTGAGGCCGGTATCAAGAATGCTTTGTATGATGGGGAAGATTTTGAGTTGCTGTTTACTGTGCCGGAACGTCGCGCAGAAAAAGTACAGCAAAACAAGAAATATTCTTTTTATAAAATCGGAAAGATTGTTGAAAAAAGAAAAGGATTATTTTTGCTCGACAAACAGGGCAATAAAGAGCGCATCTCATTAAAAGGTTATGACCACTTTGCGAATTAAATCAGAAAAACAACAAGATACGATCGATTTAGGGACACGGCTTGCCAGGCATCTAAAACGAGGGGATATTTTGTGTTTGCTCGGGGATCTTGGCGCGGGAAAGACTACTTTTGTTAAAGGGTTGGCTAAGGGTTTGCGTATTAATCCGGCAAAGGTGAACAGCCCGACGTTTGTTTTGATGAACGCGTACAAAGGAAAAGTGCCTTTATACCATTTTGATTTTTATCGCTTGGAAGAAATTCACGAGATTGCCTCGATCGGATATGACGAGTTTTTGTATGGCGACGGGGTTGCTGTTGTGGAATGGGCAGAAAGGTTTGGGACATTGATGCCAAAGGAACATCTGGAGGTGGCGTTAAAGCATCAGGGAGATAACGGGCGAATGATTAAGGTTAAGGCAAAAGGAGAGCGATACGTTAAGTTGTTAGAGAAAATAAAGGAAAAGTCAGGTTAATATGAAATCAGGAGTTTCCCTGAAAAAGAGATGAATATTTATGGAATATTTTGCAATTCAGCCGTTTATGATTAATCGCAATGCGAAGAATAGTCCAGGGGAAACCTTGCCTGCTCAGACAGTCCTCGCGCGGTTGCCTTTTCTAAATAAATTCTTTTTCTCGTCGGCAACCGGCTGCGGAACTCGCGATCTAAGGTTCCCCCCAAACTATTCTTCTATCGCCAATGCAAAAAAACGGGGAAACTTCATAATATGAAACTACTGGCCGTAGATACGTCGACAAAAAATTTAAGTTTGGCTGTTTCGGATAATAAAAAAGTTTTGCGGTATCGGAACGTCACATTAGGGAATGTATTGTCGTCGTCCATTATCCCGGAGATCCGAAGTATTTTAAAGAAGGCAGGAGTGCCTTTAAATAAGATTGATGGGTTTGCAGTGGGGTTAGGCCCGGGGTCATTCACAGGGTTGCGTGTGGGTTTATCAACAGTCAAGGCCTTGGCCTTTGCGTCGCAAAAACCGATTGTGGGAATCCCAAGTTTAGATGTTCTGGCGATGAGCTCAAAAGATGAAGGCATCAATCAAGTGTGTGTTGTTAGTGACGCGCGAAGAGATATGGTTTACAGCGGCCTGTATCTTGTGCAAAAAGGGGTAGTGAAAAGGATAAGTCCTTACGCGTTAGCGCCAATTGAGAATGTCTTGGCACCGATTGAGGGCAAGGTTCTGCTTGTCGGAGATGGGATTAAATTATTTAAGGATGCTATTATTAAGGCATCGCATAAAGGGAAAAGATACGAACCTGTTTTTGCGGATGAGAAAGAATGGTTTCCGCAGGCTCGGAATCTTGTGGAGTTATCAGCAGAACGGTTTGCTAAGAAAAAAACAGATAACATTGATAAATTGATACCGTTATACTTGTATCCGGATGACTGCCAGGTACGACGCTAAACCACGCAAAACTTTACGCGAAACTACGCGAAAAGGTCCCCGCCACAATGCTGGCGGGCAGGCGTTGCACGCACCTGTAGCCCGAGAAAAAAATGACTAAACCACATTCCAACTATTCCGCCTGGGCAGAAATTGATCTTAAAGCTGTCAGGCATAATTATAGGGTGTTAAAACAGCTGGCCATTGTACAGCTGGCATCCTCAGGAAAAGCTGTGTCAGGAAAGAAGCAACGACAGGAGCTTTTGGCTGTTGTTAAAGCTGACGCGTACGGACATGGCATGCTACAAGTAGCGTCAGCCGTAGATAAACTGGGTGTGAAGTTTTTAGGTGTGTCAGATGTACCCGAGGGAATCCTGCTTCGTAAGCATGGAATCAAGCGTCCTATCCTGCTGTTTGAAACAGCCCTTCCTCCCCAAGCAAAAGAGATTGTTGATTATGAATTAACGCCGACGTTGTGTACCTTGACTATGGCCTCTTCGATTAATACTTATGCAAAGGCGGTTAATAAGAAAGTTAATGTTCAGGTTAAGATTGATACAGGGATGGGCCGTTTAGGCGTATGGCATCAAGGGGCGGAAAATTTTATTGAACAATGTCACAAGTTTGCCAATCTGTCGATAAAAGGCATTTACACGCACTTTCCTTTGGCAGATACAAACCGGCGGTTTACGCAACAACAAATGAAACAACTGCAAGAGTTAATTGCTAAGTTGAAAAAGGAAGGCCATTCTTTGGATTATGTGCATGCCTCTAACAGTATGGGCTTAGCCGGGTATAAAACAGAGATGTTTAATTTAGTGCGGCCAGGGCTGATGCTTTATGGTTTGTACCCGTCGGCAAAATTAAAGAGTAAAGTCGTTTTAAAACCTGCGATGCGTATAAAAGCAAAAGTGCTCTTTGTTAAGAAGATTTCGTGCGGGATGGGGATTAGTTATGGCCATACCTTTATAGCGGAAAAAGATATGACAGTCGCAACCCTGCCGATCGGGTACAGTAACGGATATCACCGGTGCCTTTCAAATAAAGCAAGTGTTTTGATTAATGGACAGAGGTGCCCTGTTGTCGGCCGGGTGACTATGGATCAGATTATGGTAGATGTCTCACACGTGAAATCTGTACGTATCGGGACAGAAGCAGTTGTGTTAGGAACACAAAAAAAAGGTGCTGTGTCGGCAGATGAATTAGCCCGGCATGCAGAAACGATTAACTATGAGATTGTTTGTAGTTTAGGAAATCAGTTGCCGAGAATTTATAAACCGTGATTCCTGCCACACTACTGGCGGGCAGATGTGTTGTCAGGGGAGAATAAAAGATGAAAACACCAACAGTATCAGTTGTTTTTTCTTTTTATAACGAAGAAGATGTCCTGCCGGAATTGATCAGTCGTACCCGAAAGGTTTTAGAGGAACAGCAGCAGCAAGGCCACGTTGTTTCATATGAGCTTATTTTTGTTAACGACGCGTCGACGGATCGTTCGGTTGATATCCTTAAGCAGCATGCCAAAGAATCCGCAGATATTCGCATTATTAATATGTCGAGGAATTTCGGTGTTTCTCCGTGTGTCATGGCAGGGATGGAATACGCGTCAGGGGAGTTAGTTGTGTATATGGACGCGGACTTGCAAGATCCGCCGGAGTTGATCCCGGATCTTTTAAAGGAATGGCGGGAAGGGGAGAATGTAGATGTCGTGCATACCGTGCGGTTGTCGCGCAAGGGTGAGCCAAAGATTAAGCTTTTTATTACAAAGGTAGGCTATCGGATTCTGCATAGTATTACGACATTAAAGTTGCCGATTGAGACAGGAGACTTCAAGCTTCTTTCCCGGCGGGTTGTTAATCACCTGGTAAATTTAAAAGAAAAACGGCCGTTTATTCGTGGACTTGTGTGTTGGGTGGGATTTAACCAAAAACGTGTTTATTATCACCGTCCACCTCGTGCTGCCGGAAAAACAAAGTTTAATGTGTTTGGCTGGAAGGTGATCAGTAATTTCCTGGAATCAGCACTTGTTTCTTTTTCATCATTGCCTTTGCAGTTTGCCTCATTGATGGGGTTTGTTGCGATTATTGTGAGTTTAGCACTTTCGATTCATGTTGTTATTCAGAAAATCCAGGGGGTCGCGGTCCCTGGATGGACAGCGCTTATGGCAGCGGTTTTGTTCCTGGGAAGTATTCAGCTTTTTTGTCTGGGTGTGATCGGGTTGTATATTCATAATATTTTTGAAGAAAGTAAGGGCCGTCCGAATTTTATCGTTGAAAGCACTTGGGGGTTTCCGGAAAAAGACCATGAAGCTGTTTAAATTTGATCCAAGAAACCGTTATGTTTTTGTGCGTTTAGCGATTTTGTTTTCATTGATCCGTAAACGAAAGTTTACGTTTAAGAAGTTTTGGAATACAACGTATTCTTTTTTGGCGTATTGGCTTCGTTTGATTAAAACCGCTAAAGTACCATTCCTGATTAGTTTTGAGTTGTGGAACGAATGTAATGCGCGGTGTGTTTTTTGCCGCACTGCTAATGGCGAGATTTATGACCAAAACCCTGCCAGCAAAGACCAGCCTGTTCCCCTCGGGAAAATGCCGTTAGAATTGTATAAGGATGTAATTTCGCAAGTCAAGAACCGGCTTTTAATGGCAACCTTGTACATTAATGGCGAGCCTTTGTTGTATAAAGAGTTAGGTGAGGCTGTACAGTTTGCAACACAAAATCGTGTTGCGACCATGATTGCTACGAATGGCACATTACTCACAGAAAAAAGAAGCAGGGAACTGCTTGAGGCTGGGATTGATTTTGTAAAGATCGCGATAAGCGGATACACGCAGGAAACTTATAGTAAGCAGGTTCGTTACGGAGATGTTGAGAAGGTTAAAGAATATATTAAGACATTTTTGCGTCTGAACCGTGAAGGAAAGCATGGTGCCGTGGTCATGGTGGACTACATGCTTTATAGTTATAACCAGCATGAGCTTGGGGCGGTCCGTGATTTTTGTAATGAGCTGGGTGTTATGTTGAGTGTGCGTCCGGGTAACCCTAAGGGGATGGAAGAGGCAGAAGAATCGCAAAATAAGGGGGCAGAGACGATTAATGTGGCGTGTGACTGGTTGTGGAAAGTTTTGTCCATTAATTGGAACGGAGACCTTCTTCCATGCTGTGACTATGTGATTTGGAGTGGGTTAAAACCGTATGAAAGATATGAGGTTGGCAAGACCAAAATTGTAGATGTTTGGAATGGGCCGCAAGCGGTAAAAATGAGGCAGGTGCATGTTAAAAAAGGCCGCCAGGTGATTCCGATTTGCGCGAAATGTGTCCGCACCGGAATTGCGTTTAAGTGGTGAGAAAAACGAATTAAAATAAGCTCGCTTGATATTTTTGACTGCTCGCAACTATTTTA
>JAGLHE010000216.1 GCA_023143685.1 Candidatus Omnitrophota bacterium | reverse complement strand
TCATAGGCAAAACGAATTTATTCCCGTTACATAAAACCAAAAAACCTTCTATAATATTAACGGCAACCTTTTTAGGAATCTCTAAAGTAAAAACAGAGCCTTGGCCTAAAACACTTTCTATATGAATCTGGCCATTTATAGACTCAACATTCTGTTTTACAACGTCCATCCCGACGCCTCTCCCTGATATATCGGTAATTTGTTCCGCTGTTGATATCCCTGGAGCAAATAACAAATGAAATATTTCCTGTTCGGAATATCTTTCAGCTTCCGAAGAAGAAATTAATCCGTTTTTGATAGCTTTCTCTATAATTTTTTCTTTATTTATACCTGCCCCATCATCTTTTATTTCGATGAAGAAAACTCTTTCATTATCTGAGATTCTAATATTGACAGTACCTTCTTTATTTTTGCCTTTTTTAATTCTATCTTCAATAGTCTCGATGCCGTGATCAGCTGAATTACGAACCATGTGTACAAAAGGCCCCTCGATACTTTCTAATATACTTTTATCAATTAAAGTCTCTTCTCCCTCGATAGTTACTTTTATTTTTTTCTTTGTTAATAGCGAGATATCACGAATAATTCGAGGAGCCTTTTGAACCAGGCTTTTTATAGGAACACGCCTAACGGCTAAAACACTTTGCTGTAGAGAGTAAGATAAATCGTTAAAAGAGGTATTATTTTTCTTAAACGCAGAAATAGTGTGCCCGGATCCGATTTGTGCAATAAGACGTTCATAAATGTGATCATACATCTCACTAACAATAACCAATTCCCCAACAAAATGTAAGAACTCATCAATATTTGATTCATACACACGCATCGTTTTATCACTTTTTTCAAAAATCTTTTTATCCTCAGCCTCAACCCTCTTCACCAAATTATCTTCTTTTCTTCTTTCAACCTGTACATTTTTCATATTATTTTCTATTATTTCAGCAAGAAATGTTGTAAATCCATCTTTGGGAAATATTAAATTATACGCTTCAAGAGACTTATCCACCCACGTCACAGTATCATCTGTAGCCCTGAGTTTTAATGTTTTCAATTCATTGTAAATTTCTTGAGCCTTTGATTCTTCAAGTTTTTCATCAAAAGGTACTGAAAAAATATCTTCAATCGCAATTTTTGGATCAACTTCAGCAATATTTTCCGATTCTTGCTGCACCGCGTCCGCTTCTTTGTTATAAGAAGGCGAAAGAAAAATCAGGTCTTTTTTCAAGCGCTGCCAATTATTATTTAAATCCGTATTATCCTTAGCTAATGCCTGGTCAAAAAATTCAATTTCTTTATCTATGTTTTTCCATACTGATGTCTGGTCTTGTCTCATGCTATCATCAACATGTCGCGTAATTTCTTCAATTAAAGCATTATAGCCAGACTCGTCAGATACCTCCGGTTTATTGTTCCTGATGTTTTTTAACATTCCATTAAGATAATCAGTGCCGCGAATTAAAACATCCGCCATCCCTCCATTAAACCCGACAGTATTCTCTCTAACCAAACTCATTAGATCTTCCATAGCATGTGCCATGGATTTAATTCCGGATAAATTAAAAAAGGAAGCATTACCTTTAATCGTGTGAACTGTTCGAAATATTGTATCAATGGCTTCTTTGTCACCAGGTTTTGATTCCAGGGTAATAAACATATTCGCAGCATCTTCCAGAAGCCCGACAGATTCATCGATAAACTCCGCAACCAAACTCGCGTCAATTCCGTAATCAGTATC
This sequence comes from Candidatus Omnitrophota bacterium, assembly GCA_023143685.1. Classification (GTDB taxonomy): domain Bacteria; phylum Omnitrophota; class Gorgyraeia; order Zapsychrales; family JANLHA01; genus JAGLHE01. The sequence continues at coordinate 3,665 of JAGLHE010000216.1, read as the reverse complement.
TTCATCGGACGGAGGAGCCGCTGGTGTATCAACAGGTTTTTTTTGCTCGGTTATCTGATAGTTAAAAGCTTTATTTATTGCGTTTAATAAGTCCTCTTGATCGCATGGTTTTTTAAGCAGCTCACACGCTCCATGATCAAAGCTCCCTTGAATGTTCTCGTCAGAAGGGTATCCTGTTGTCGCAACTATTATGATATTTTCATTTTCCGCTTTTATTTTATCTATAAGTTCCAACCCACTATTTTTTCCTAAAATAATATCTACAATAGCAAGATGGTAATGACATTTTTCTATGCAACATAGAGCCTCTGTTTCATTAAGAGCACGGCCGATTGAGTAGCCATTTTCTACCAATGTTTTTTCGAATGCGTCAAGTATAGAAATATCATCGTCAACAATAAGAATATTTTTTTTCATGCAGATAACTCCGAGGGGTCACTCATTTTTTTCTGTTTTTCCATGCCTCTATTAAGAGTACACATTGGATCTTTCCATTAATTTTAAAACTGGAAAATATCTTGTAAAGTATTCTTGTCCCGGTCTTTAGGTGTAAGAAAAATTTTTAAAATTGCGGTCAATGATTTCGTCACCAGTATATCCGAGGAACTCAATTTAGTTTTATTTATAATACCATGCGACTAAAGGGTGTCAATATAGGTTATTTGAAATTTCCAGATGATATAAGTGCTTATTTTAAATTAAGACAAGGTATAATTTACGGAAAAAGAGATAATCGAATATTGTGGTTTTTTTACTATGATTTCGGGATTCCACGCAGTAAGTGTGGGGTGGCTTCGGTGATTTTGACATTAACCAATTGGCTGATTTTATAATCGCCGTCCGGTATAAGAACTAGTTTGTTGCCATTGGTGCGTCCAGCCCATCCATTTTCAGAGCGGTTGTTGCCTTCGCGTTCAATGAGGATTTCACACGTTTGGCTGATCATGGCTTGATTTTTCTTTAAAGCGGTTTGCTGCATTAGTTCATTTAGAAGCACGGTTCGTGCGGTCTTTTTTTCTTCTGGCACATCATCAGGATATTTCTTGGCGGCAATGGTCCCTTCTCTTTGGGAATATTTAAAGATAAAGGCAGAATCAAATTCAATTTTCTTTAACACGTCAACAGTGTCGTTAAATTCGTTATCGGTTTCTGTTGGGAAACCAACAATAATATCAGTCGTTAAAACAACGTCGGGGCATGCCTCACGAATTCTATCAACAAGATCAAGAAATCCTTTTTTTGTATAAGTGCGGTTCATGAGGGCAAGGACGCGGGTGTTACCGGATTGTAATGGAAGATGGATATGTTTGCACACCTTTGGGTTATTGGCGATCACATCAATGAGTTTGTTCGAAAAATCTTTTGGGTGAGGGGACATAAACCGGATACGTTTGATTGCTTCAATCTTTGAGGCTTCGGCAAGAAGATCAGCGAAATCCCGGCTATTGTCGTGATAGGAATTTACGTTTTGGCCCAGCAGTGTAACTTGCGGGAAGCCTTCCCGGGCGATCTGTTTGACCTCGTTGAGGATATTTTTAACTGACCGGCTGCGTTCACGGCCGCGTGTGTAAGGCACAACACAAAATGTACAGAAGTTATCACACCCGCGCATTACAGCAACCCAGGCGTTGACCCCTTCAACACGTTCCGGGACAATATCTTCATACGTTTCTATTTTCGAAAATGTAATGTCAGCGATCTTATTGTGTGTTTTGCACGCCTGCTGAATGATTTCAGGTAAACGTTTATAGCTATCAGGCCCGGCGATAAAATCGATTTTAAGATGCTTGTCTTCAAGAAGTTTGTTTTTCAAATTAGTGGCAATGCACCCTAAGATGCCGATGACAGGTCTGCCGGGATGCTTATGGCGAATATCATGAATTTTTCCGTAGACACGGCGGTTAGCATTTTCACGCACTGCACAAGTGTTAAGCATCACAATGTCTGCATCCATAGGGTCAGTGACAACCCCATACCCTGCTGTGGTCAATATGCCAGTGATCAGTTCACTGTCATATTCGTTCATCTGACAGCCGTAGGTACGGATTAGCACTTTCTTATTCATAAGTTTATTATTACCAGTTAGTTACATCGATTTAATTTTAAAATTTAAACTGTCCAAAACTGTCAAAAATATTTAAGAATTTTTACACTATTTTTCGTAATATATTGCAATTAAGAATGTTGTAAATATCTTGCTTTATCATGCAGACGTACGGTTCTTTCTTATTTAAATTTCTCAAAAGAATGCTAAAATTTCTTCTGTTGAGACATCTTCTTCTTTGATTTTATCTGATTCAGCTCGGAATGATGTTACTGGCTGAAGTTTTATATCTGAAAATTTCATGACATTTTTTTTATTAATATAAGCCAAAACATATCTCGACAACATTAAAATATTAAGTTGTGCGTTATATATTGCTGACAGAGTTACTAATTCAATATTAGGTACATTAATTTTATTATCACCATCACACTTTTGATATTTGGTGGAAAACTCTCTCATTTGTTCTAAAAAAACATCAGTTACGCAAGTTTTTCTTAACTTATTAATTTCAGATCTCAAGTTAAATAGTGCTTTATGGAAATCACTAGCCGCATATCCTTTGGTTTTAGTGTTATAATCAAGAAATTCACCTGACATTAATGCATCATCAATAAATTGTGTTGATAGATTTTCTCCTTTACGGCAGAAGAAAATTTCAAAAATACATAACCAACGAAGATATTTCTCTGTAATTTCACTGTTGCCACATACATCCCCTGATAATTCATTTATAGCGAATTCAGCCCATTCTGTTCCGAAACGTATTCTTCCATCTTCTTTTGAAAAAAAGTTTTTAAGATTATTTGCTACTTCCATCTTTATGTTAAACAGATACGCTAAAGAACTTAAACGTTTTGAAAGAGGCAACTCATTTTTTAAAACGTCGATAATATCATTAAAAGATGAAAAAGTATGCACCCAATTTTTTTTAGGGAATGCTATGCCATTATTTATAGCATCTTTCATCTCTTTTTTTCGACACGCTTCATCAACAAAGCTAAAGAGGAATTCCGCATCGTTAACTATTTTGCTTCTATATGATGTGATGTTTTTGCATGTATCCTCAGTAAGTTCTTTTTCTTTTATATATTCTGAGGTTAAGAGTTTGCATAATTCTTCCCGGTCCTCTTTGACGTCCCATAAATTTTTACGTACAAAAATTATAAGATTCAAGTCATTATCTTTTGCACATTGATATGCTTGGCGGTATTCTTTTTGAGTTATGCTTATTTTATCTTTTTGATTATAAAAGCCACCAACACGTGAACCAATAAATAAAATGAAATATTGCGATTTTTTTATGGAATCTAAGCATGCCTCATATGAATTTTTTTCTAGGTTCTTTTCAAAATCATTAAATTCTGATAACTGCACTTGGTATCCAAATTCTTCAAGCCAGAATTTTAAAGAAGAGCGCAAATCTTGAAAGTCATAAATGGTTGAGCTAATAAAGATTTTTGGCCTGTTCATATTGTCTATTTGTGTTGTTTTAATTAGTTAAAGAATTACGGCATTTTTAGAAAGAAAAAGGGGTCAAGTCTTTAATTGCAACATTTCACAACCCTTTAAAATTTTATCATATTCTTTGTCACCTTTGATTAAACTGTAAGATCGACTA
>JAGLHE010000215.1 GCA_023143685.1 Candidatus Omnitrophota bacterium | reverse complement strand
AAACCAAATATGAATGTTGTGTTCGTTGGACACGTTGATGCAGGTAAGTCTACTTGTGTAGGACGTATGTTATTCGACGGTGGAGCAGTTTCAGAACAAGATATGAAGAAATTCAAAGAAGAAGCTGAAAAGCACGGTAAAGCAGGTTTTGAATTCGCTTATGTTATGGATACTATTAAAGAAGAGAGAGAAAGAGGAGTTACTATCGATTTATCTTATAAGAAATTAATGACTGATAAATTTCAAATTACAATTATTGACGCACCAGGTCACAGGGATTTCGTAAAGAACATGATCACTGGAGCTTCACAAGCAGATTCAGCATTCTTAGTAATTGCAGGACCATCTGGAGTACAACCACAAACTACTGAGCACTTATGGCTTCTTAGAACAATGGGTGTAAAAAACATTGCAATCGCAGTGAATAAGATGGACGCTCTTGATTATTCTGAAGAAAAATTCAATGAAGTTAAAGAAGGAATCGGAAAACTATTAACTGGCGTTGGAATTAACCCTGAAACAACTGCTTTTATCCCATGTTCAGGACTTATGGGCGATAATATTGTTAAAAAGTCAGAGAAGATGTCATGGTACAAAGGACCAACAATTCAAGGACAAATGGATCAATTCCCAGCACCAACACCACCAACTGACTTACCAATGAGAATGCCTGTACAAGATGTTTATGAAATTACTGGTATCGGTACTGTTCCTGTAGGAAAGATCGAAACTGGAGTAATGACTCAAGGTATGAAGGTTAAAATACTTCCAGGTAGAACTGGAGAAGGTATTGAGGGTGAAGTAAAGACTATCGAAGCTCACCACGAAATGTTACCAAGTGCTGACGCTGGTGAAAATGTAGGTATTAATGTTCGAGGAGTAGGTAAAAAGGATATCGCAAGAGGAGATGTAATTTGCGATGCTGCTAAGCCTGTTCCAATTGTTGAAGAATTTATCGCAACAATCACAGTGATTAACCACCCTACTGTATTAGCTAAAGGATACACTCCTGTATTCCACATTCACACTGCTCAAGTTCCTTGCCAATTCGTTGAATTGATTGCACAAATCAACCCAGCAACTGGTGAAGTAATTAAGGAACACCCAGACTTCTTGAAGAACGGGGATTCAGCTAAGGTAAGACTTAAGCCACAAGGAAACTTATGTTTAGAAACTCAAAAGGATAACCCTTTCATGAGTAGATTCGCAACACGAGATGCTGGTGTTACAGTAGCAGCTGGTATGTGTACTGAAATTACTAAATCTAAGTAAGATTACCTTTAATTTTACCCCCAATGTATAACCCTAACATATCAATGTAGGTAATGTCCGAAGACCAACATGGGAGGACGCCAGGAGGTGTAAATAAATAGTTTTTTAAACCAAATTAATTTCTATTCAACATGACAGAACAAAACATTCCAAAAGAAGAAGAAATAGGCTACCATAAAGGCTCCCTAAATACTTTAGTTGGAGAAAGAAACGAGCTTTTCAAGATGATTCAGAATGTCGAAGCATTTATGCAGATGCATATGAAAAAACTTGAAGAATTAGGTGTAAAACTTCAAACAGAAGAACCAAAGAAATAAGTTATCCTAAAGATGACGCTCTACTGCGCCTCATCATTCCAGATATAGAATCCCTCGTTCTAACAACATTCCCGCTATAAAATTCTTCATTTATTTTTAAGGCAACTTCCTCATATGTTAACCCAGACCTTTTAAGCCCGACAGCCATTCTAGCTTCTTCTGGCGTAACAAGAAGGTATCCTCGGGCAATTGCCCCCATTTCTCCACATTCTCTAGCTCCAGGTACATCTTTTCCCATAAATTTTCCACCAATATCATCCTTAAAAACATTCGCATTAGGTCAACTTAATACCATCACTCAATCCACGAATACTTTCCCAATCCAACACTAAAAGGTTAGTAGTCATTTTGAGTTATTTTTGAGATTAGACGATGTTAGAAAAATTTCGACGTGTACATCGGTACATAAGAAATTTTTTAACGAGTATAAGCCGAAAAGAAACAAAATTACCCAATAAAACTTATAAACCCTACATCCCACATTTTTCTATGATAATTCAAAAGAACGACTTCGTTGAAATTGAGTTCACAGGAAAAAATGACGAGGGAAAAGTCTTCGATTCAAATATAAAAGAAGGCTTAAGTCAAATTGAAGGGGCGGACACAAATAACGCAAAACCCTTTATCTTTGCAATTGGACACGACATGTTTCTAAAAGGAATTGACGAATTTTTAATAGGAAAAGAGGCAGGAAAAGATTATACTATTAACTTAGAGGCAGCGGACGCATTCGGACCAAGAGACTCTAAAAAAGTAAAGCTAATGCCGATTAAAATGTTTCATGAGCAAAAGGTAAATCCAGTACCGGGGTCAATGTTTAATTTTGACGGGCAAATAGCAAAAGTCTTATCAGTTAACGGCGGAAGAGTAATGGTGGATTTCAATAATCCATTAGCAGGTAAAGACGTAACCTACGAAGTTAAAATAGTTAGAAAACTAGATGATATGATAGAAAAAACGGCTGCGTTTAACGAATTCTTATTCAGAAAAAAAATGAACTTCGAAATCAAGGATAAAAAAATAATTCTAAAAGTTGAAGAAATGCTTTTGCAGTTTGCTCCAATGTTCGCGTCAAAATATAAGGAAGTTTTAGACCTTGACTTAGAGGTTGTAAAGGAGGCCCCATTGCAGAAGCAAGGGAGCTCGCCCGAGGGTGTAAATTCAGACAAAAAAGGTAGTGATGAAAAGGGTAATCCTCAAGTTCAATAATCCTTATAAACCGATAGCCTTTATTCTTTCCATGGACGATATATACAACGAGGACGATATTAACGAAAGCGGTGAGGATCTAAACTCAGACATTTCCCCAAGCGCATTTTCTAGAGAGAGCACATTCGTAGCTTCAAGCGGACCGTCGGCAGAAATTCAAGAAATAGACAGAGAACTAGAGCAATTGATCAAAAATCAAAACGCAAAAATAAAAGTTATCGGTATTGGTGGTGGAGGAAATAATTCACTTTCAAGAATGAGAGAAATAGGAATAAAAGGCGGAGAATTAATCGCAATAAACACAGACGCTCAGGATTTATTATACGCCAACGCAGATCAAAAAATACTGATAGGTAAAGAATTAACTGCTGGACTTGGTGCCGGAAGTAATCCTAAAGTCGGTGAAGAAGCAGCAAAAGAATCTATGACTGAAATTAAGAAAAAAATTGGAGGCGCAGATATGGTATTTATCACATGCGGTCTTGGTGGTGGAACAGGTACCGGAGCAGCTCCAGTTATTGCAGATTTAGCAAAAAAACAAGGAGCCCTAACAATAGGTGTAGTAACTCTACCTTTCACAATTGAAGGACAAAAAAGAATCGAAAACGCAATGGAAGGTTTAGAAAAAATGGAGACAGCAGTCGACACATTAATTGTAATACCAAATGACAAACTTCTAGAACTTGCTCCAGAATTACCACTTCACACAGCTTTCAAAATCTCAGACGAAATTCTAACAAACGCAGTAAAAGGAACAACTGAATTAGTAACAACCTCCGGACTTGTAAACTTAGATTTTGCAGACATTAAAGCAGTAATGGTTAACGGTGGAGTTTCATTAATTGGAATGGGTGAATCAGA
>JAGLHE010000214.1 GCA_023143685.1 Candidatus Omnitrophota bacterium | reverse complement strand
TTTTGTTCCTTCATGGATGGGGTGTTGACTCGCGTATTTGGCGGCAACAGTCGAAGTATTTTTCTTTGAAATATCAGGTTATCACACTTGATCTTCCTGGCCATGGCCAAAGCTCGTGGCAGGAATGTTCGCTTTTAGATATTGCCAAAGGGGGATGGGAGGTGCTTGAGCAGTTAGGCCTGGAGTCCGTTCGCATCGCGGGGAGTTCTTTGGGTGGGCTTGTTGGATTAAAGATGTTTGAAGTGAACCCTTCGCGCGTTAATACGTTGTCGTTTATTGGTTCGCAGCCGAAGTTCGTGCAGTCTGAACAGCATCCATACGGTTTGCCGCTTAAGCAGATCCAACGTTTGGGGCAGCAGCTAGAAACAGATTATCCGTCGATCATACATATATTTTTCCGTTCGTTGTTTACGATTGATGAACGAAAGACGCGGCGTTTTAAGTGGATTCAGAAATTCCGTAATATAGAAGAAATCCCAACAAGGGAAGCATTGTCAGGGTTGTTAGCCATTTTGGGTGAGGCGGATTTGCGGGAGGTTCTTCGAGGGGTTGATATTCCGGTACAGTTTATTAATGGAACAGAAGATATGATTTGTCCGCCAGCCTTGTTTGACTCTTTTAAGGAGAGTCTTCCTCAAGCACGATTTGATTGGTTTGAAAAGTGTGGGCATTTTCCGTTTTTAACAAAACCCCATGAAGTAAATCATGTCCTGGAGAAATTCTTAGTGTCAACGGAGGCTGAAAAAGAAAAATGTTAGCACAAGAAACACAACGGGTCAGAGAAGCCTTTTCTCGCGCGGCATGCCAGTATGATACGCTGGCAGGGTTGCAGGAGAAAATTGGTGAGCGTCTTGTCACGATGTTGCCGCAAAATGACTGCGATGCCATTTTAGATATTGGCATGGGAACAGGCCGTTTAACACACACGTTAAGCCAGAAGTATGCAGGGGCCGATATTTTTTGCTTTGATTTTTCGTATGGGATGGCACATTATGCTAAACAAAAATATCCGCGTCTCAATGTTTTGCAGGCAGATGCCTGCGCGTTGCCGTTTAGGGAGGGTGTTTTTGATTTAATCGTTTCGAATTCAGCGTATCAATGGATTGAAGATTTAACAGGGGCGTTTAATCAGGCGAGGGTTTCGCTTAAAGATAACGGCATGTTTTGCGCGGCTGTGTTTACACAAGAGACACTTAATGAGTTGTTTTGTGCTTTACAGCAGGCGTCTGTTTTATCAACACAAGAGGTGTTGAACCGACGAAGATTGCCGAGTGCGGCACAGGTGGAAGATGCGTTAAAGGCTTCGGGATTGACAAACATCAAAATTGAAAGGGCTGTTGAAAAAATTGTGTTTGGGAATATGTGGGATCTTTTGCGATGGCTTAAAGGGTTGGGCGCCAACCGTATGCCGACACAATTTTATACAGGAAAGAATAGGCTTTTTAGGGCCAATGAATATTATCAGCAACATTTTAAAGAAGGGGAAGGGGTCTTTGCCTCGTTTGAAGTGTTGTGGTTACAAGCAAAAAAGCAGGAGTAGAAATGGATAAGAAGAAAAAACAGGATGATTATATTAATCCTTTGGATTTTTTTGATTTGGATGATGTCAAAGAGTCAAAGGAAACAATCAAGAAGGCTCCTCAGAGACAGTCTTCCCAGAGGCCAAAAGGAGCGGTATCAAAGGAAAAAGAAAAAATAGTGCAGCAGAGGAAGCCTCAGCAGCCTAAGCAATCACAGCCAGCCAATCAACGACAGCAAGCCAGGCAGCCACAACAATCCAAGGTACCGCAACCGTCTAAACAGGCACAGCCAGTTAAAAAGTCAGCGCAAAGCTTTAAACAAAAGCCGTTGGTTCAGCCGGCACAAAAAAAGCAAGTAACACGAAAATTTAAACAGAAGCGAGGGCTTTTTATTTCCGGGACAGACACGGATGTTGGCAAAACAATTGTTACGGCTGTCCTGGGAACGCTGCTACAGGATAAAGGGGTTGATGTCGGGGTGATGAAGCCGATCCAATGCGGGGGGAGCGATACAAAACGGTTGCAGAAATTTTTGCAGGTGCGGGACTCATTCCGAGAGATGAATCCGTATTACACCAAAGAAGCGCTGTCGCCTAATGTCGCGTTTAAGCGGCAGAAATGTACCATCTATATTTCAAGAATTCTGCAGAATTTTGAAAGATTGAAAAGTCAGCATGATTTATTGCTTGTCGAGGGGGCTGGTGGGTTAATGGTGCCGATTAAAGATGATTATTTGATGTCTGATTTGGTAAAGGATATGGATTTGGAAATGATTATTGTCGCCCGTTTGGGGTTGGGAACGATTAATCATACTTTGTTGACAATTAATCATGCGCAGCAGAAAGGTATTCCGGTTAAAGGAATTATTTTTTCAGAAACAGAGCAAAAGGAGCATGGCGTTGCGGAAAAAACGAATTCTGAAGTTGTTGAAAAAATATCAGGTGTGCCGGTGTTAGGCGTTGTTCCTTTTCTGCCGAAAATCAGCCAACAAGAAGTTCTTCATACATGCACGCAGTTGGACCTAAAACCCTTGATGGCTGAACCGGTAAAGAAGAAGCCCCGACAGGAAGTTGCCTGGGATAAAAAGTATCTGTGGCATCCGTTTACGCAAATGCAGGACTGGCTTAAAGAAGAACCCGTTATCATTGATGAGGCCGCAGGGTGTTACCTTAAAGACATTAATGGAAAGAAGTATTTGGACGGGGTTTCCAGCCTGTGGGTTAATGTGCATGGGCATCGTCATAAAACGATTGACGCGGCGATAAAAAAACAAATTGACAAGCTGGGGCACTCAACGTTATTGGGGTTGTCGAATACACCGGCGGTGACGTTGGCAAAGAAATTAGTTGAGATAACGCCAGGAGGGCTGGATAAAGTTTTTTATTCAGACAATGGGTCTACGTCGGTAGAGATTGCGGTAAAGATGGCATATCAGTATTGGCAAAATGCGGGGAAAAAAGAAAAAACACAAATTGCTCATTTAAGTAATTCTTATCACGGTGACACTTTAGGCAGTGTCAGTATCGGGGGAATTGATTTGTTTCATAAGGTGTACAAAAAACTTATTTTCCAGACAATGAAAATTGATTTTCCGGATTTTTATCGCGCGCCGCGCGGGAAAAAGTATCCGCAATATACACAACAGTGTCTTAATCAGATGGAACGTCAGTTAAGGTCGAACAAGAATAAAATTGCCGCCCTTGTTGTTGAACCGATTGTGCAGGGAGCAGCAGGAATGATTGTCTGGCCGCAAGGTGTTTTGGCGCGCGTTAAAGAAATGTGTGCGAAATATAAGATTTTTCTTATAGCAGATGAGGTGGCAACAGGATTTGGCCGGACAGGAAAGATGTTTGCCTGCGAACATGAAAAAGTTGTGCCGGATTTTTTGTGTGTAGCCAAAGGAGTGACAGGCGGATACTTGCCGCTTGCCGCGACATTAACAACGAAGGAAGTGTTCGACGGGTTTTTGTTTAATTATGATGAGCAAAAAATGTTTTTTCATGGGCACACTTACACGGGCAATCCGCTTTGCTGCGCGGCAGCGTTAGCAAATTTAGAGGTTTTTGAAAAAGAACAAACGCTGCGTAACTTGCAGCCTAAAATAAAGTTTTTGCAGAAACAGTTAGAGGCGTTTAGTGATCTTGGGCATGTTGGGGATGTTCGTCAAAAAGGTTTTATGGTAGGGATTGAGTTGGTAAAGAATAAGAAGACCGCGCAACCGTATCCATGGAAAGATCAAACAGGTGTCCGCGTTTGTCGGGCAGCACGTCAAAAAGGTGTTGTTTTACGGCCATTGGGCGACGTGATTGTTTTGATGCCGCCGTTAAGTATATCAGAGAATGAGTTGAAGAAATTGCTTGATGTTTCGCATGCGGCGATTCAGGAAATAACAGGGTGAGCGCGAAACAACGCGAAAAAAGGCTGTCATGAATTCTTTGCAAAAGAAGAAGGTTTTTGTTGCCATGAGCGGGGGGGTGGATTCCTCAGTCGCCGCGGGTTTGTTAAAGAACCAGGGTTGCGATGTTGTTGGTGTAACGATGTGTTTTAGTATTTCGTACCCGAACAGGAAGAAACCGTCTTTTTGTGGCGCGGATGGAATTGCTGACGCGAAAAGAGTGGCAGAAATTTTGGATATCCCGCATTATGTTTTGGATTTTAAAGCTGAAATGGCAGATTTGATTGTTAGGGATTTTACGGATGAGTACCTTAATGGACGCACGCCGAACCCGTGCGTGCGGTGTAATTATCTTTTGAAATTCGGAACTCTTTATCAGAAAGTTCGTGAGATGGGCGCGGATTATCTTGCGACTGGGCATTATGCGAGAATTGAACAGGATCAAGAGACGCTGCAGTATGCGTTAAAAAAGGCTGTTGATCTGAAAAAGGATCAATCGTATTTTCTTTACGGTATGAGAAAGGAAATCTTTCCGTATATTTTGTTTCCATTAGGTGGTATGCCTAAAGAGGGGGCGCGCGGCCTTGCGCGTAAATATAATTTTAATATAGCTGATAAAGAGGAAAGCCAGGATATCTGTTTTGTGCCGGATGGTGGATACAAGCAGTTTATTAAAGATTTATTGGGGGAGGAGGCCTTAAAACCAGGGCCGTTTAAGAACCCGCAGGGAGAAGTTATCGGCGAACACAAGGGTATCGCCCATTACACGATTGGTCAAAGGGATAAACTGGGGTTGGCGTTAGGCTTTCCCGCGTATGTGTATCGTATTGATAAACATACAAATACTGTTTATGTTGGGAAAGAAGATTGTCTTTACGCAAAGGGATTGTCAGCAAGCCAGGTCAATTGGTTGGGTGAGAATATTTCGAAAGATGCTGTTGAGGTTCAGGCGCGGATTCGGTATAATTCTTCCGAGGTGGCGGCACGGATTGTATCGTGCGAAAAAGGAAATATTAAACTGGAATTTCATGAGCCGCAAAAATCTGTGACACCAGGGCAGTCTGTGGTGTTTTATAAGGAAGATATTGTTTTGGGTGGAGGTGTTATTGAGGGGTCTTTGGCAGAGGACAGATGACAGATAAAAATTTTTCGCGCGATGCGAACATGTGATCATTTACGAAAGGACTTTGTATGCAAATTAAGTTAGATCAAGAACATTTAAAAGGATTTATTGAACAAAAAGACATTGACGCAATCCTGCCGGATATCGAACAGGCGCATAATGATTTGCTGAATAAAACAGGCAAGGGCAGCGAGTATACCGGGTGGATGGATTTACCGACTAAATTGGATGACGCGCTTTTGGATGAAATCGAAAAGTTTGGAGAAGAAGTGCGGGCATATTCGGATTGTTTGGTAAGTATTGGAATAGGTGGATCATATGTAGGAATTCGCGCATCGTTAGAGTTTTTGATTTCCAGTCAAAAGTTGCCGGTTTATTACGCGGGAAATAACATCAGTTCAGGATACCTTTTTCATCTTCTTGAAACGCTTAAGGAAAAAAGAGTTACGGTTGTTGTGATATCCAAGTCCGGAACAACAACAGAGCCGGCGTTAGCTTTTCGTATTATTAAAAAGTTTATGCAAGAAAAATATATGCCCGCAGAACTTAAGCGAAGGATTGTTTGTATTACAGATAAAGAAAAAGGCGCGTTACGGGGCATTGCCGATCGGGAAGGATATCGAACATTTGAGATCAATGATGATGTGGGGGGGCGTTTTTCTGTTCTGACACCGGCTGGTTTAGTGCCATTGGCAATCGCGGGAATCGACATTAAGGCGTTGATCGCCGGAGCGCGTAAGGCGCAGGAGTGTTGTTCTGTTATGGATATGGAAAAGAATATTGCTTATCAATATGCGGCGGCACGTTATCTTCTTTATAAACAGGAAAAAGAGATTGAGGTCTTGACAACGTTTTATCAAAGATTGGCCTTTGTTGAAGAATGGTGGAAGCAGCTTTTTGGAGAAAGTGAAGGAAAAGACGGGAAAGGGATTTTTCCAGCTTCATTAAGTTTTACCGCGGACCTTCATTCGATGGGACAGCTTATTCAGGAAGGTGAACGCAATATGTATGAAACCTTTATGGTAGTGAAAGATTCCGGGTATAGCATGACAATCCCCAGAGATGAACAGGATTTGGATAATTTTAATTGTGTGGCGGACAAAGAGTTGGATTATGTGAATAAGCAGGCGTATCGTGCGACAGCCATGGCGCATTATGAAGGCGGCGTTCCGAACATGACAATTTTGGTCCCGCAGTTTGACGCGGATTCTTTAGGGCAGTTGTACTATTTTTTTGAAAAGGCGGTTGCGATTACGGGATATCTTTTAAAAGTTAATCCGTTTAATCAGCCAGGGGTTGAGGCGTACAAAAAGAAGATGTTTGAATTGCTGGGGAGAAAGTAAAAAAATAAAAACGGCCCCCAACAATTGGGAGCCGCTCTCATAAGGTGATAGGCCTTGTCATGCTTTCGCTATCGTTCCTACCTCCTAAGTACATTCTAATTGTGCCATATTTTGGACAAGAACGCAAGGGCGTTGTATAAAAAAAGTAACCAGGCCGGTGAGTTACTGCGTGCGGGACACCTCGCACCATTCATCCCCGCAGTAACTCACCGGTTACTAAAAAAAGGCGAGATTGATTATTGCAATAGCGTGTCAGTTGGATTATGATAAAACATAAGGTGTTTGATAAGTCCTGTTTGTGCAATACTTTAAGTTTGTGTTGGTGAAAGGAATGTAGAGTGAATAGTCAGAAAAAAAAGATTCTTTTTGTCGGTTTAGTGATGATTGTTTTTGCGTTTGTTTGTGTCGTCTATGTTTTTTATGTGATGATTAACACGCAGCGCGACAAGACAGAACAGATTGAGATTTTAAAGGAAGAACTGGCTGTCTTAAGTTCAGAGATGGATGTTGCTCAGCGTAAAACAGAAGATTTAGAGAAGACCGCGGGCAAGTCATTGCGTTTAGAAAGCCTTCTTGCAGAAGCGAATAAGGTTTATAGCAATAAAGAGAAATCCCGTCGTGACGGGTATTTGTGGGTTGACCGTGAAGAATCAACATGGATTGTTACTTTGGGGGCGATTCACGGCCTTGCGCAGGGAAGTTCCTTGGCAGTTTATGACGGGAATGATAAAGCAGGATCTGTTGTTGTGAAAACCCTCCTGGATGTCATCTCTTATGTCCAGCCTGATAAAAGATCAGCAAATAAATTTACAAAAGATAATTACCGTGTTGTCGTGGAAGAATAAAAACCATTTTAAAGTTTTTTTTCGCGAAACGCGGTCAGCGAAATGCGAGTTTCAATATGGCTGGTTTCCTAGATCAATTTCGTAAAAAAGTTTTTTATTCTGTTCGGAAAGAAGAGCCTGATACCGAAGTGTCGGTGAAGGTGGATGACAAAATTGCCTTAGGAGTGTTGCTTTGGGTTGTGGCTCAGGCGGATAAACAATTTTTGCCGGAGGAAGAAGATAAAATCAAAGAGGTTCTTAAAGATCGTGGACATGTTTCGGATGAAGATATGCCTTATGTTTTAGCGGCGGTTCAAAAGGCCGAAGAGGAAAGGATTGATCTGTTTGCCTTTACACATGAAATCAGCCAGGATCTTCCCTTTGATATGAAAAAAGGTATCCTGGAAAATCTTTTTCGTGTGGCATGCATTGATAATGATTTAGCGCATGAAGAGGAAGATATTATTCGTAAGATTTCCGGATTGTTCCGGTTAGACCATAAAGATTTTATTGACGCGAAGATAAGAATAAAAAAAGAATTCGGGTTAGATACTGCCGGATTATAAAGGGAGGGATAAGTTATGGGGCATATTGGGATACCTGAGATCATTCTTATTGTACTTGCGGTTATTGTTTTATTCGGGGCAAAGAAATTGCCTGAAATTGGAAGCGCGTTAGGTAAGGCGATTCGAGAATTCAGAAAAGCGGGTAAAGATATCGAAGGTGAAGTAAAAGACGGTGTTGAAGATAAAGAAAATGAACCCAAATCCTGAGGATTTAAGTTTCTTTGCCCATTATGAAGAATTACGAAGCCGATTGATCAAATCGATTATTTCGGTTTTGGTTGCGGCTTGTTTTTTTTATGTTGTTATTGATGAAGTCTTTGCTTTTGTCATTAGGCCGGTGGGTAAGTTGGTTTTCACGGCTCCGGGAGAGGCTTTAGTTGCCCGCATCATGTTAACTCTCTTCGGCGGAATATTTTTAGCTTTTCCGTTTATCCTATATCAGGCCTGGCGGTTTGTTGCGGCAGGACTTAAGGAGCATGAAGCTAAGTATGTGCGTATTTTCGCGCCGTGTTCGTTCTTTCTCTTTGTTATAGGCGGGTTATTTGCCTATTTCATTGCTATCCCAATCTCTATTCGATTTCTCCTAAGCTTTTCTAATAACTTGGTTGTTCCGATGATTACCGTTAAGAATTATATATCTTTTGTCGGGACAATGCTTCTGGCGTTTGGAATTGTTTTTGAACTTCCCTTGGTCCTTATGTTCCTGACAAAGATTGGCATAGCCACGCCGGCCTTCTTGGCGCAAAGAAGAAGATACGCGATTATTATCATATTAGCTGTCAGCGCGTTGATCACTCCGCCTGATTTTATCACACAGCTTATTGTGGCTGTGCCTTTGATCATTTTGTATGAGGCTGGAATTGTTGCTTCGCGATTGACCTATTCGAAATAAATAGTAACCAAGCAATGGGGCGTTGTCTTATGTCTACTAAAAGATTCTCAACATTTGAAGGGGTCTTTACCCCGTGCCTTTTAAGTATCCTGGGCGTTATTATGTATCTACGTTTGGGGTTTGTCGTTGGTAGTATCGGATTAGGAGGCGCTTTAGTTGTTATTGTTCTCGCGAATTTGATCACCTTGGCCACGGCTCTTTCGATGTCGAGTGTTGTGACTAATATTCGGATTGGCGCGGGAGGGGCGTATTCGATCATCACCAAGTCGCTGGGGCTTGAAGCAGGCGGTGCGATCGGTATTCCTTTGTATATTTCTCAGGCGATTTCCATAGCTTTTTATGTAACGGGTTTTGCGGAATGTTGGTATTTCATTTTTCCGCAACATGATATCCTTCTAGTTTCTCTTG
>JAGLHE010000213.1 GCA_023143685.1 Candidatus Omnitrophota bacterium | reverse complement strand
TTCTCACAAAACACTGAAAACACGTTAGTTATGGTTAATTCCAATGTCTTGGGGTACAATCACTTCTGATTTAATTATAAACTATTCAAATAAAATACTTTATGAGAAACGACACTATTTGTTCGGTACAAGAAAGGGGGGTAAGGTCTCGACTCGCTAGTGTCCCAACGTTCAAAAATAAATTTACGTAACTTATTATTTAAAACACAGAAGGAGACAGTTCCAAAATTGGATAGGGGACGTGGATAGGGGACGCGGATACGTCTAACAAAACAATCCCGGGCATAACACAGTTTCACTTCTCCTGCCACGATGACACAGACCCTTCTGACCCCGACGAACTGCCTTCGCCAAGGACCGTGTCATAATGCACACACGTATTGGAGTCCAGGAGGATACTTTGAGCCATAACAGCGCCAAAGACTTCTGCGTTACTATCAAGATGTACTGTGCTGTTTCTCGCGACAATCGTCGCATAGATATCTGTATTCGAATGGAACCGTATCCCGGCATCATCCCCATTATCCGTCAAGCTGTCCGTCCCGTAGATTTTAAGCCTTGAAGGATCCTGGGTTAAATTATTCACAGCCGTATTGCTCGAAAAATAAATCGACCCATCCACATAAATTTCCACGTCCGAACCCGACATAACAATTAATTCACTATTGCTATCCAGGGTAAAGGCGTTGGTCACATACAAGACAACATTACCATCCAGAGTCACAGACGTGTTCCCGTCAACCGCTAAATTCACATACTCCCCTGATGTGCTAATTGTATGGTTATTATCATCATCATAGGTTATATTTCCTTTGATGGGTAGTCCCGTCGGGCCGGTAATCGCTGGAATTTCAACGGCCTCCGCCAGGACACTCTCGGTCCCGGAGATGGTCGCGTTACTCTCTGTGGAAATGCCGGTAGAAACATCGCCACCGACACCGACAAAAGCATCGCCAGCTATGTCCGCGTTACTGCTTAAGGCGACCGCCCCGTCTGACGTCGAATTAGTCCCGACATCCCCATCTGACCCGCTATTATTTTTCCTGTCATAAGGCCCGTTGCTTGAATCAAAACTGTCTGTGCAGGCGTTAGAAGCCATTGTCACATCTACTTCGGCGAATGCCGCCATTGTGAATGTCGCTGAGCTGGGCTGATTAACCGTGACCTCAACCGTTCTTGATTCCGCCAGGGTTGATGTCCCATAAAGGGCTGTGCCGGTTGCTTCAATAATTACTGTACTGCTTGTCGGGTCTGTCACGCTTACCGTATATTGGCCGAGATTTTCTCCGGATGCCGTTGTCAAAGAAGCAGTTTTTATTTTAGGGTTGGTTCCTGTCCACCCGTCACCTGACAAAAAATCCCCTCCGCCGTATTTTATTTCCCAAATAGCCTCTTCCGCGCCTGACTCTGCTAAATGGATCGCCAAATTGTTACGGTGGGATTTTTCCGTTAACCGTGCTTCCATTGCGACACTACCCAAATAAGCCGCGCTAAAGACAACAATAACAGCCCCGAACATCAACGATAAAATCAGCATGCTCCCCTTCTTGTCCGCGGCAACTTTTCTGATAAAATATTCTTTCCACACAGATATCATGACAATGCTCCTTAATTATTTCTTAATTCCGCGCTCGAAGTCAACGTTTCACTAACAGCCCTATTTAGCAAAGGTTCTTTATTGACAAAAATAGAAATTTTCACAGCGCTCACCGTACTGAGACTCCCGACACTGGACAAGGCGACCCCTCCCGAACTCAACGCAAAAGAATTAATGTTACTCGCGACAACCTGGTTAGAACTGCTGCGGCTACTCGACCCATCCGGATCAATAATCTTTCGCAAGTTCGTTGCATCTGACGCATCAAGGGCATAAATGACATAATCAAAGGTACTTGCAATGATTGTCCCGCCTGCGTCAATCGAAGGGACCTTGATAATAATCTCATCGTTACCTGTAAAATAAGTTGTCGTCCCGACCGTCCGGCTTGTCTCGATCTCACTCCCCCATCTTATATCCCTCACGATCCTATCCATCGCTAAACGCGCGTCCGCGTTGATTTCCGCTAACGTCATGCCCAATATCATATTTTGATTAGCGCCGACATATAAAATCATGATCATCCCCATCACGAGTAACCCGATGGTTGCCGCGAACATAACTTCGACCAGAGTAAATCCACTCTTTTTCATTTTCCCTTCCCGATAACCCCTTGTTGGACGCCCCATAACATATCCCATCAAAGCTCTTCCCCTCACATTCTATTAATGCCTTCATTAGCAAACAATGCCGCCAAACTCTGACTCAAGGCCCTACCCTGCCTGGACGTCCAGCTGACCGTTAATGTGATCCGCCGGATATCCGCGTCACCAAAAGGGTCATCTAAGGTCAAAGCCCCTGTCGCGCTGTCTAACTGATCGAACCCCACCGATGTAAACGTTGTCCCTAAGGACAAAATTGTCGCGTAATCCATCCCTCTGATCTCTTCTATTCGCTCGTTTAATACATTATTGACGATCGAGTGGTCTCTGACATCTCCAATCAAGATTTTACATTGCACAAATGTCCCGATTAAGCCCACAATAACAACAGACAAAATCCCGACAGAAAGAAGGACTTCAACAAAGGTGATGCCTTTTGCGGAGCTAAACAAATTTTTTAATACTTTGACTTTAATCATTCTCGATTTTCCACCATACAGGGTTAATCTGAAGGAACTTGCCACTGTTCCAAGAATTCACCTTCCCCGTTGTAATAATTGGCCTCAATCATATCTTCATCTTTATTGTATGTTTTATCAAAATTCTTTTTAGCCCCGTCAACCATATACCATTCGTATTTTAATGTCCCGTCTGACCGGTACATCTTCCCGATGCCCGCGTTCTTTATCTTTCCTGTCGGAAGGAGCATAGCAAGAAAGGTTGCTGACGTACAATCCTCTTCGACCCTTAACACGCCATCGACAAAATAGCTCTTTCTTTTGACCAGCTTCCCCCTGTGGTACTCTGCCTCGATTTTCACCTGGCCGTTGCGATAATATTCAATATATTCGCCATCTCTTTTCTTCCTATAATAAGACTCAACACCGTGCGTGTTTTCCCATTCGTTGACAAATTGAACTTTCCCCTCCGGGATGCGCCCCTTTAGATCGACAACCCGCCCCTTTTTTGTCTTAAAACGCGCGACCTCTTTTTTATTAATAAAAATTATACTCTCTGGATAATCTTCTTGTGGGGCTTTACGTTCAATACGTAAAATTTTCTTTGGGATGTCCTCTGCTTTTGCTTTTATGAGATCTTCTTGCGAAGCTAAAGTTTCAGGAGATTGTAAGGATTGATCCTTATCCGGGCCTCTAAAAAGAAGGAAAAGGAAGAAAACAACAAAGACACCCATGAGAATGTCTATGCGCTGACACTTGCTTATTATTTTGACATTCAAATAACGTTTGATATGCTCTCGATAAGGAGATGTTTTTTCTAAAAAGGACTTGAACTTTTGCCATGCTTCCATATAAAAAAGTATACCCGAAACAGGTACACCCGACAACAAGAAACTGTAGGATGTTGCCCGCAGCTCGCTTTATTCACAATCAAAAGATACTAACCGCAACTCCCTGGTCGGGCTTTTTTCAATTTCCACTTGCGCCCCTTCAATCGATGTGCCTTTACTATGTTCTTCAAAAAAGAACCTCAGGATCTCTTCATTGATCTCGGTGAACTCCCCCATGGTTAAATAGACCTTGGTGACTTTCGTCGCGTCATTTTCTTGTGCATGTTTTACCACATCAGCAAAAACATCCTTAATAATATGCATCTCATGCATTG
>JAGLHE010000212.1 GCA_023143685.1 Candidatus Omnitrophota bacterium | reverse complement strand
AGTCGCCCAACGCTAATCCATAACCAAAGGACCTGCTTGCGTCATACCCCGCCTCTCCTTCACCTTCATCGTCCAATTTATCAAGACACCGATTAAGTATCTTTATTAGAACTCTAACAGCACGCTCCGGTTCTACTTTCCAGACTTTGCTGAAATGCTCCTGCATCAACTTGCTGTATTCATCATCACTAAATTTAGCAACAATATCTTTTCCAAAAGTACTTTTTTCAGACACCCATACTTCAAGAAGTGCTTCCGCAACCTGAAACGCCTTGTCAGAATGATTAGTCATCAGCTTAATCATCAGTTCCGCCGATGAATCTCCTAACACATGCCACCACTTGTTTTCTTGCCCATCAAGATACTTTATCACTTCCCCGATGCCTTTAATCGCTGTTTCCTCGGGCATCTTTACGATTGCCCTAATCAGTGTTCCCGGTATATTAATATCCTGAGCATTGATCTTTTCTATTATCTCAAGCACAACTCCAGCCTTGGTCTCTGCGCAATGTTTCAAATAGTGCGCTTTATACTTACCAATCATACCGGTTTCTTTTTCACTGAGTTCTTCAAACTCTCCAACTTTATCAAGCAGTTCAACCCAACCCGGGTCCAAGGCATCATAAAAGTACAAAGATAACTCGGTATCATCTTTGATTATCTCAAGAACCTTCTTAAGGTCAGCCTCTGTAGGCGCAGAAAACCCCCTCAACTCTTTCAATTTAATTACGTTTTCATAGTATGAGTTCATTTAAATCTCATTTCCTGGAAAATCATGCAGCCTACGTTTATTGTTGTAAATCCCTTCAAAATATGACTCAATTTCTATATGTTTGTCATGCTCATATCTTATTACTTCAATATTAATATCTCTCAACCTTCTTTCATGCTTTCTTAATTTTTCAGCCTCAATCGCATCTTTTTTTTCTGTGCTATCTGGGTTAAAATCAATACTTTTTTCGATTAACCAATTTTCGTAGTCCAGTCCGCCCTCAAAAGGATTCTCAAAAAATGCATAGTGCTTTATATCTTCGGGGCGGACATCCTTCCTTCCTTTTACATCTCCCACAGCCATCTTTAACTCGTTAAATCCTCGCTCAAAAGTCTCAAGGACAAAGCGATCCCCAAAGCTGAATCCGACAAATACTATTCCCTCACGCCTGCAAAATACATCCTTGAGTACTTTTTCTAATCCAGAAATTGCACCTCCATTTCGCACTCGGTAATACTTAAAGTAATCACATGTTTTTAGAATCATTTCTTTTTTATCGCACCGACCATGTAAATACGTAACGCTGTATGGATCCATTGTTTTCTCAACATCCAGATTTTCAAGAGTCTGATAGGAAAGTCTCTGGCCACTTGGTACCCATCGCGGCTGGTTTTCAATTGCATCTGAAATAGCTTTCTCAAACACACTATCAATGTTTGTTGTCACAATCGAGCTTGATGCCCGAATAATTTTCTGATGCGCAGCGACCCACGAACACTGCGTAGGCTTCATGCATTCTTGAATAGCTTCATAATACTTAGCAATACGACCATCGTTTTCTAACCTATCATAAATCATTTGCGCTATTTCAGGAAAGTGAAGCGGATCAATCTCCTCAATATTCACTCCTTTCAAGGCAACTAAGCGGTTAAGCACTCCAAGCAATTCTCGCCATTTTTTGATTCCCGTGACCATTGATGCCCCTGCCCCCGCAAAGACAATGAAATCTCGCTTGGCCAAATCATCAATCATATTGTCCTTAGGGTTACACATCCGTTCTCTGCCCAATAACAACCAAACAAACTACAAATAATTAAAAGTGTCAGACACCTTCCCTTGTGAATAAATTCACAAGCCTTTTTTTAAGATCATTTTTTTCAAAAAAATAAATCCGCCTCGGCAAAAAAAGCCTGCCCTGAGCGAAGCCGAATGGGCCGACTCCACCACTACTGCCTTATGCCTTACCCCTTCTGCCTTCCTTTAAACTCCGTGGTTAATATCTTTTGTTTTTGCTTTTAATCTTCTAACCACAAATCCTGTTTAATCCTGTCAAAAATTCTTTTGCTTTTAATCTTTTTAATAAATCAGCATCGGCAAAGCCGACTCCACCACTTATGCCTTATGCCTACTGCCTTCTGCCTGTTTTATATATCTTTGAATTAATTTTACCTCTAAACTAACTCCACTTCAACAACGAAACCGGTAATATAAAACCTTTTATTCTATTTTAACCTTCGCGCCTTCGCGGTAAAATCTTTCACTTTTAACCTGTCACTTTCAAACTTTTAACTGCCGTTATCACAACTCACGAGTTTACATGTCTATAA
>JAGLHE010000211.1 GCA_023143685.1 Candidatus Omnitrophota bacterium | reverse complement strand
AGGGATTTCAATTGAATCGGTTAAGAATTCAGTGAAAAGTGTTTTATTAGAGGCCCGCAAGAAAAAGGTTGACAGCACCTATACTGTTCAGGTAGCATCTTTTCGGAAAAAAGTGTATGCAGAAAAGGAGGCGATGGATTTAAAGAAAAAAGGATATGAGATTTTTGTAGTTCCAAAAGGGGACTACTCCATTGTGTGTGTCGGGAAGTTTGCTTACAAAAATGAAGCTAATCAGATGTCCCGAAAATTAAGAAAACGTTATAAAGATTGTCTAGTAAGGAGTTTGTAAAATGTCGTTACACCCATCATTAAAAGTGGATACTGCTGGTGCGCAGCAGAGAACGGTTTTAACACGCATTGAGCGGATTAAAGATTTGATAAAGAAAGGTCTTTGGCAAGATGGTCAGAAAGTGACGTCTTTGCCCAAAACCAAGATCGTTAAGATTAAGGCACGAAAAATCAAGATAGATAAAGAAGCTGATGATAAAGATAAGAAATAGTTCTTTGTCTCGTTGTTGAGTCAAGAAGAGGCCTTCTCATCAGGAGAGAATAAAGATGTCTTGGTGGGGAAGGGGTGCTTTGTGCGGACTTAATGCAAAATCCGGGTTAAATTAAATCTGACCAATATGCAACAGCCTGAAAAAAAGCAAAGTTTTTTTGTAAGAAAGAATTCTTTTCTGGCTGTTGTCTTCATTTTTAGTTTCTTCCTTTGTTTCCACTCAGATATTTTTGCTCAGTCTCTTGATGGAAAGAATTTATCTTTCCCGTTTTTGGCAGAGACGACGACTGACAAAGTGAATGTGCGTTCCGGGCAGAGCACAAGTTTTGAAAAGGTTGGGCGTTTGCAAAAAGGAGAGCAGGTTGTTGTTGTCCAAAAGGAGTTTGGGTGGTTTAGAATAAAGTTGCCAAAAAGTGCGGTAAGTTATGTGAGTGCGGATTATATTCAGATCATCCGAGGGGATGTGGCCGAAGTGACGGGTAGTCGTGTGAACATTCGGGCAGGGAATGGAATAAATTTTTCTGTTGTTGGCCAGATGAAAAAAGGAGATAAAGTTCGTGTCTTGTCCACAGAGGAAGGTTGGAGTAAGATTGAGCCGGTTGATCAGAGTTATGGATGGGTGGCAGAAAAATTTCTCACATTTAAATCCAAAGAGATCCCCACACCCCGAATTGTTAAGGCCCCGCCGCCACCGCCTCCGAAACCTGCTCCGATTAGAAATATTTATGTGTTAAAGCGTATGGCTGAACAAAAGGCTATGGAGGAAGCGCAACGTAAGGCAGTTGAAGAGGCTAAAAAAGAAGCAGAGAGACGCAAGAATCTGGTTTTTGCTAAAGGTGTGGTTAAGAGTCTGGGGGATCGATCGATATCACAGAACATTCGACACAAAATAGTTGTTGATGAAAAAACTTCGTATTTTTTAAAAGGATACAGACAGATGATTGACGGTTTTTTGCAGAGTACGGTAAAAATTGAAGGTAAAGTCCAAAAAGATATCACCGCTCAGCACCCAGTCCTCTTGGTTACAAAAATTCATTTGGTTTTATAGTCCTGCCAATATCATATCATTTTTGGGGAAACGTAATGTATATTGAAATCATTCAAGTTGTTTTTGTTTTATTTTTCTCGGTTGTTCTTCATGAATGTGCGCATGGATGGGTAGCGTATAAGTTAGGTGATCCGACCGCCAAATTAGCTGGCAGGCTGACTTTAAATCCGATTAAACATATTGATCCTTTCGGGACAATAATTCTTCCGGTAATGTTGAAATTGATGGGGTTTTTACCTTTGGGGTGGGCAAAACCGGTACCTGTTAATTTTTTGAGGTTAAGGAATCCGAAACGGGATATGATATTTGTGGCTTTAGCTGGTCCGGCAACGAATATAGTGTTAGCGGTTGTGGCGGTTCAGTTTTTGAAATTAGGGGTCTATCCTCTATTAAATGAATTTCTTTTGACAGTGATCTTTATTAACCTTTTGTTAGCAATATTTAACCTTGTGCCTGTCCCGCCATTGGATGGATCGCGTATTGTCATGGGGTTGTTGCCACCACAAATAGCAAGATCTTATGCTCAGATAGAGCCGTTTGGTCTTTTGGTTGTCATTATCCTTCTAAACTTAGGATTGTTGAAATTTGTTTGGAAAGTTGTGATACTTTTGGCTATATTATTAGGAGTTAATCCTAATAATCTGTGACAGAAAGAAGAAATATGCATACCGTTAAAGTTGATTTAAAAGACAATAATTATAACATTGTGATCGGGAATCAAATTTTAAAAGATTTAGGCACTGCATTAAAGCCGTTAAAAGTTGGTACAGATGCGATCATTATCACAAATCCTGTAATTAAGCGTCACCACGGAGGTGCTTTAGCTGCAGGATTGCGAAGTTTGGGAATGTCGGTTAAGTTTATTGAAGTCCCGTCGGGAGAAGAGAGTAAGTCTGTAGATCAGGCGTTTAAGCTGATTGAAGAGATTGCCGCGTATGATGTCAAGAAACAGATTTTTATTATTGGTTTTGGGGGCGGAGTGATCGGGGATTTAGCCGGATTTATTGCAGCAGTTTATAAGCGTGGCATTCCTTTTGTGCAAGTTCCGACGACACTTTTGGCTCAGGTAGATTCGGCAATTGGAGGAAAAGTAGCTATTGATTTGCCGGTTGGAAAGAATCTGGTTGGAGCTTTTTATCAGCCGAAAATTGTCTGGAGCGATGTTTCTGTTTTGTCGACTTTAGATAAACGTCAAATTCAGAATGGATTAGCAGAGGTTGTTAAATATGGCATTATTTGTGACCGGCCATTATTTGATCTTATAGAAAGAAATATTGAAAAACTTTTGACCCTTGATAGTATGATTTTTGTTGATGTAATTCAGATCTGTAGCCGGATAAAAGCAAAGGTGGTTATGAGTGACGAAAAAGAAACGCAAGGGATGAGGGTTATTTTAAATTTTGGGCATACAATTGGGCATGCGATTGAAGCGGCTAATCAATTTAAAGATTATCATCATGGAGAAGCGGTCGCGTTAGGAATGAGAGTGGCTGTGAACATTTCGTTTCGGATGGGGCTGATTAGTCCCAATACCGTGCCACGAGTTGATAAGGTTTTATCTGATATTGGTCTGCCGGAAAAAATAGAACATGTTCACCTTAGTGATATCATGCGGCATATGGAGCATGATAAAAAATTTAAAGAAGGTAAAAATCGTTTTGTTCTGGCAACGGGGATTGGTGGTGTTAAGGTTGTGCAGGGTGTTGATCAGGGAATTATTCAAGCAGCTGTCAAAGATTGTATGTAGGGCTAGTATTGCGACCAACAAATTATTTTGTCAG
>JAGLHE010000210.1 GCA_023143685.1 Candidatus Omnitrophota bacterium | reverse complement strand
GGTTTTATGAAAAAAAGAAAAGGGGATTAGCTCGAGGCGCTAATCCCCTTTTCTTTTTTGAAAGAAAAATGAGTGCGCCAAGCAAAATAAAATAAGCGTATTGTATTATTTTTTGATCCGAAAAACTTTGCGCTCACCCTTAATATCAACGTGAATACTATCTAAGCTGATTGCCAGAAGTTTCATACCAGAAACAACATCACCTCTTTCATAAATTTCGTTATTAATGAGGGCAACATATTTGCCATTAAGTTCCATGATCCCATTAATTTTGATGTTTGGTGTTTCTTGTTCTTGAGGGTGTTGTTTTTTTATGGAGGCCTTTTGGAATAGAATTCTTTTCTTTGTTGCTTTTTTGGGGGGGTGCTCTTGACGAGTTACGCGCAGAGGAACCGGAACTGAAATGTTTTTTTCAGGAATAGGTTCTTTACGGAGAAAGTAAACCGTAGCTGCGATAGCGATGCCGATGGGAATTATGGTAAAGCCAAGGCCCAAACAGGAAAATCTTCTCTTGTGATTATTCTCACGTTTATATTGGGATGCTGGTGTTGTTGAAGAAGTGTTAGTGTGGGCCGAAGTCGTAGTTTCTTGAGGTGCCTGTGTTGTCGTGTTTTGCCCAGTTATTTCTTTTTTAATTGAAGGGCTGGAATCAAAAGAGGGCTGAGCGGGTTCTTGATCAGGGGCGGTAGTCTTTGGCTCAGACGTTCTTGATTTCCGGGCTTTCTTTTTTTCTTCGGTGTCATTCAGGTTAGTTTGTACTTTTTTTAGTGCATCGTTAATGATACTCATAGAAGTTCCTTGAAATAAAAGTCGGTTCCGTTCTTATAGTTTTTTTTTGTTCCGGTGCAGCCATAAGTTGTGATCTAGGGTGAGCTAGTCTGTCCAACTTCGCGGGCACATTTATAAATGACTTCGTCATTGAACGTTGTTAGTTCGTTAGCATACCCGAATAATAAAGCCCGGTCACATAATATATTAATCAGACGAGGAGTTCCCTTAGAGTAAAGATAAAGGGCGTCGATGGCTTCGGATGTAAATTTAACAGGTATATGTCCGTTTTTAGACTGACTGGCAACTTTTAGTCGATGGTTAATATATTTGTGTATCTCATCCTTTTTAAGAGGAAGAACATGATATCTAACAAAAATCCTTTGGTTAAGTTGACGAAGAGAGGTTAAGTTAAGTTTACCGATCAATTCAGGTTGGCCAACAAGAATGATTTGTAAAAGTTTGTTTTTTTCTGTTTCTAAATTGGATAAAAGTCGAATTTGCTCGAGCTGGTTTGCGCGTAAATTTTGGGCTTCGTCAATAATAAGGACAACGTTATTGCCCATAGTTGACTGTTCGAGAAGGAATTTATTGAGAGTTTCATTTAAGGCTAATTTGTTTTTGTAGACACCTTCGATTCCTAAATCTTTGACAATAAGTTGAAGAAGCTGGGTATCTGAAAAGTTCGGGTTGAGGATAAAGGCGGTTTTGACACTTTGGTCTAGTCGGGACAGGAGAGTTCGGCAAAGGGTTGTTTTGCCAGTTCCGATTTCACCAGTGACAACAAGGATTCCTTTGCGTTCCTGGATGCCGTAAAGAAGGTGTGAAAAAGCGTCCATGTGGTGAGAACTGGAAAAAAAGAATTCCGGATCAGATGTGACATTAAAAGGATCTTCTTTAAAATTGTAATATTTTTTATACATCAAGTAAATTATAGCATGGTGAAAGCCTTAGGTAAACGGCGATTTTAGTGTTTTAATCCAGATTTTGTATTAGGGTCGTGCCAAACGACGAGATTCCCTTGCTTGGGGCGGCTCTAATGCAAAATCTGGATTAAAGTTGCGAGAGAAGGGTTTAGGGCTTGGGGCTGCAAGAAAAACCATTGTCATGAGGCCAGATTGTGATATAATTCAACCTGGTACAAACGAAAGTAACAAGAAAGTTCGCCTTTTAATTCTGTAAGTTCACGTTTTCTTTAGCTGACGTGTAGGAAAGTATGGTTGTTTGTTTTATGCTTTCCTATAATGTGAAAAAATAAGGGGTTAGAATGCAAGAAAATAGACGTTTTTCAAGAATTGCTTTTCGTGAGCCAGTGGAGTATAACATTTTTGGTGAAATGGAGGGGAATAGGACTTTTGGTGGGTTTTTAAGCTGTGATTTAGGTGAGGGGGGAATTCGTATTTATGCGAATGATTTTATTCCTTTGAATACCACAATAAAGTTGAATTTTTATATTAATTCTGAAAAGATGGTTGAGGTTGAAGGGCGGGTTGTTTGGTCGCAAAAGTCTCCTCATGGAGAAAGCTATCAGCTTGGCCTGGAGTTTTCAGAGCATGAGTCAAATAGCACAGCAAGAGGAAATCTCCACCAATATATTGATTCACTTCAGTTTTGATCCCCGATTAAAAACAAAATGCTATAGAGTTAGCGCTTATAAATGGTGAAAGGAGTATAGAGTACTTATGGCAGAAGTAGACAAAGAAGCATTGAAATCATGTGCTGCCTGCAAGAAGCAGGTAACAAAAGCTAAAAGGTATTATCGTAATGGACGATATTATTGTAATGAAAATTGCTGGAGAAAAGCAAAACAAAAAGCTGCGGCAGAAGCAGCGGAAGCGGCATCAGCTGAATAATTTAGAGTGATTTGCTTTTTTTAAATAGGAGGGTGTGTGGACAAATCCAAGCCTGTACACGAACGTAGAAAAACTACCCGTTTAGCCGGGAATATTCCTCTTAAGATATATAGTGATGATTTTGATTTGGTGACAGAAACAAAGAATTTAAGCCGGTCAGGTGTTTATTGTCGGGTTAATAAGTATATTGAACCGATGACAAGGCTTAAGATTCACTTGTTGCTTCCATTGAAAAAAACAGGAAAAATCGTCACGAAAAAAATTTCTTGCGGGGGAGTGGTTGTCAGGGCAGAGTCGATCCCCGGAGAAGATAGTTTTAATATTGCGATATATTTTAACGATATCCTTATGCGCGATGCAGAATCCCTGGCAGGATATGTCTCGGACAGCTTAGATAAAGAAGCCTAAGTCGATGGTGAATAAGTCGGGATAGTCTAAAGCTTACCTCTGGCAGGCAATAGGGTAAGAGCGAGACAGGGAAGTCTTAAGGAGGGAGATGATGGAACAAATCTTACAGTTAAGCCCGGGGCAGGCGTTGCTCCTTATGGCGATGCAGATTTGGATGTATGTTATCTTTCCGATTATTGTCATACGCAAATTAAACTATATGACAGAGGTCGTGGAAGCTCAGTATTACCGGGATGAAGGTGTGACACCCGACGAAGATCGTTAAATTCCAGAGGGGGCTTTCTGTAAAAAAAACATTGGACATCAATAATCATGAATAAAACGATCAAGGTTTTATACGAAGATGAGAGCCTTATCGTTGTTGATAAACCCGCAGGCATCCTGGTTATTCCCTCTCCCAAAAAAGAGACAAAAACCCTGACCTCGCTTGTTAATGAGCAATACCAAAAGAATTTCCAAGACACGAAGGTGCATTCTTCAGGTTTAAAAAGAATCAGGCTGCATCCCTGCCATCGGTTAGACCGAGATACGTCAGGTGTCATCATTTTTGCTAAAGGTAAAAAACATCAGCAATTGATGATGCAGGAATTCCATAAACGAGAAGTCCAGAAACGGTATATTGCTTTTGTGCGAGGACAGATTTCTCCTAAAAAAGGTGAGATTGAAAAGGCGATCAGGGATCATCATCGCCAGAATGTCGCGGCTAAGATGGCGGTAACGCGATATAAAGTTACGGGCAGCAAGCCAGGCTTTAGTGTTGTTGAAGTTTGGCCGAAAACAGGAAGGACGAATCAGATTCGAATCCATTTTAGCGATATGGGGCATCCTTTGTTGGGTGAAAGGGTTTATGCGTTTAGAAGAGATTTTCCTGTTAAGTTTCGACGGCTGGCCTTGCATGCAAAGGAGGTCGTTTTTAGGCATCCGGTTTCTAAGAAACAAGTACACGTAACGGCTTCTTTACCGAAAGATATGAGAGAATTTTTAAGTAGAATGAATTAAAGGGAGGGTGGAGTGGAAGCAGTAGAGATTAAAGAAAAGACTTTAAATGAATTGTCAAAGATTTGTCATACCATCGCAAGGGAAAAAGGTTTTTGGGATGAGAAGCGTAATATCGGTGAGGCCTTGATGTTGATCGTCACTGAGTTAGCTGAGGCCATGGAGGCGCATCGCAAGCAGGATGACGATAATTTTAAGGAAGAGCTCGCAGATGTTTTTATCCGTTTATTTGATTTGTGTGGTGGCCTGGACATAGATATTGAAGCAGAAATTGTTAAGAAATCCGCAAAGAATAAGGATCGGCCTTATAAACATGGGAAGATTTGTTAGTAAGCACAGATGAGCACTGATAAAGAATTCACAGATGAACGCTGATGGAGGAGGGTAATGAAAAAAATTTTATTAGGTTTGTTATTAGTTGTATGCGCCGGATGCACGACGGTTTACATACCCGCATATGTGCAGGATGTTAACCCTTATAAAAAACGATTTTATGCAAATCATGACCGGTCTTTAGCGGCGACCATGCAAGCTCTTAATGAAACTGGATGGGAGATTGAGGGCCGTATGGATCCAGCCATTTATGAAAAAATACGCAATACGGATTTGGATGAGCAAGAAATCCTTTTGACGACAACGGTCAGGAATTTCCCGTTGTTGCTAGGGGTAAAGTATGGAAAGATGAA
>JAGLHE010000021.1 GCA_023143685.1 Candidatus Omnitrophota bacterium | reverse complement strand
GTCAAGACGCGATTTTTCTTCTATTTTTCTTCTTTAATCTTCTTGACTAATATAAAAAGAAGTTATAACATAAATAACATCAATTAGTTCTATGATGGTGAGTTTTCAATTTGTAACTTTGGAGGTCGAAATGCCTGAAGATGAATTCCAAATGGCAGGGGGTGAGGCAACCGCCAGTGATGTTATTCAGCTCGTCTGTTTCAAGCTTGCCAATGAAGAATATGCCATAGACATTAACCTTGTCCAGGAAGTTATAAAAGTTTCTAAAATTACCCCTGTCCCTCAAATGCCGGATTTTTGCCTTGGGGTTATTAATAGCCGGGGGAATGTCATTCCTGTTTTTGACCTACGCAAAAAATTTCATCTTGAAGAAAAAGATTTTGATGAAGATACCCGAATATTAGTTGCGGCGATTAATAATGTGATTGTCAGCATGGTCGTTGATGAAGTGTTGGACAATATTAAGTTTGATTCAACCAATATCGATCCAGCACCGGCGGTAAAGATGAGTATTGATCGGGAATATGTCCTTGGGTTGGGCGAGATGGAAAATCGCATGATTGTTATTCTGGATTTGCCAAGAATGCATGATTTTATTAAACAGGAAATTGGGGTTTAATCGGCAGGGTGGGAAGGACCGTGTTTTGAATATTCTTTGTAATCTTGTGAAAAGGGGGAAGTTGTGACGACCGATTCAAATAAACAAGCAATTCTTTTGGAATCCGGCACAAATGAGCTGGAGATCGTCGAATTTGCTATTGCGGATGCCTTGTATGCGATCAATATCGCCAAGGTTCGTGAAATCATTAAAGCTGATATTGACTTGGTATCGGTCCCTGATGCCCATAACTCAATTGAAGGGGCTATTAATTTAAGAGGGAAGATCATCCCGGTTATTAATCTGGCCAAGCACCTTAACGAGGAGTTGAAATTTGAAAAAAAGATCAACCGTATTATTATTGCAGAATTTAATAAATTAACGGTTGGTTTTCTTGTTTCTTCCGTTGCAAAGATTCATCGGTTGTCATGGAGGCAGGTGGAACAGCCGTCGGATATGCTCCAGACCGAGGGAGGGTATGCGGTTGGTATTATTAAGATTAATGAAAAAGTTCTTTTCCTTTTAGATTTTGAAAAAATCACCGCGAACATTAACCCGAACGCAGGGATCGTCGCTCCTAAAATAGCCAGGTTTGAACCTGCCGAAATAGGGATTGATCGTTCAACAAAGGTTGTTCTCGTGGCAGAGGATTCGGAGTTTACGCGCGGAATGATCATCGATTATCTGACAGAGGCAGGATACAAGATTCTTGTCGCACATAATGGCGAAGAAGCCTGGAGTCATATTGAAGCAGCTATTAACAGTTCATCATTTGCGAGAATATCAGATTATATCAATTTGGTGATTACGGATATTGAAATGCCGCAGGTGGATGGCCTGCACTTGATAAAAAGAATCAAGGACGAGAAAAAGAGCCGGTCATTGCCGTGTATTGCCTTTTCGTCAATGATTACGCCTGAGTTAACATTCAAATGTAAACAGGTCGGGGCGGATGGTGAAATTGCAAAACCGGATATTGGAATTTTGATCGATTTGGTAGATAGTAAAGTTAGTTAAAGGCAGACACTGTTGTCCTTTTTAAAGGTCAGTTGGTTGATATAAAATTTTCGTATAACGCCTGAAAAAAGAGAGGTGCCCCGTGAATATGACAGTAGCAGAACAAACAGAACGACGAAAGTATGTGCGTATTGAAAACCATGATGTTCTGAAGTGTAAGAGGTTTACTGCCAACGACTTTGGTTCGTCTCAAGACGAAGAAATGGTTAGGGCTGTTTTAAAGGATTTAGGGGCGGGGGGTGTTCTGTTTGAGTCTGACAAAAAGATTGATGTTGGCACTGTTTTGAAGATGGAGATTGATGTTTCCGGATGGGAACGGTTTAAATCTGAATTTTATAAAAGTGACCGCATGACGCGCAAAGAACCGTTGGTTGTTTTAGCAAATGTTGTGCGTGTTGAAGTTGTGGAGCCAGGGAGAAAATACGATATCGGGGTTTGTTTTTCTGCAATTGATGACGGACATCAGTGGGCACTTATGAAGTATGTTAAGAGAGTAGCGCATTAAATTAAAAAAAAGATTTTTGTCTGCAGTGCAGAAAATTATAAAGTTTCCTGCAATAATAAAAAAGGACAGATGGGAAATTCAGACAATTTTAATTTGCGGGTTACTGACAAAGAATATAACGCGTTGAAGGATATTATGTACGCGCGGACAGGGGTTCTTTTAAAGCCGACAAAAAAACCTTTAATCTTGACGCGCTTGCGTAAGCGTTTGGAGGAATTGAACATTAAAAGGTTTATGGAATATGTCCCTTTATTGGAAGATAAGAGAAGTTCAGAAATTGAAATTTTTGTTAATGCCTTAACCACCAACGAAACGTATTTTTTCCGACATACCAAACAGTTTAATTTTTTGTTTGAAAAAATTTTTCCGGAAATTATTGAAACGAGAAGAGCAGAAGGCCGACGGGAAATTAAGATATGGACCGCGGCATGTTCTACGGGGGAGGAGCCTTATTCTATTGCCATTGCCTGCCGGGAATTTTTTTTTAAGCATCCAGGATGGGGAGTAAAGATTTGTGCTTCCGATGTAAATAGCGATGTGTTGGCCTTTGCCAAGGAAGGAAAATATTCTGAACGAAGTTTGAAAGAGGTTCCGGAGACCATGGTGAAAAAGTATTTCAGGGAAATGGATTTTGATAACAAAAAGAAATGGCAGTCGTTTGCACTGAGTGATGAAATCAAAAAGATGGTCGATTTTTATCAGCATAATTTATTGAAGCCATTTGTTCAAAAGGGATTTGACGTTATTTTTTTGCGGAATGTTATGATTTATTTTGACAATGAAAGTAAGCAAAAGGTTGTAAGTAATATTCAGAATAATTTGATCACGGGCGGGTATTTCTTTATTAGTCTTTCAGAGAGTTTGTCAGATGTTAATTCGCAGCTTGAAGGTATCAGGTCTGGGATTTATCAAAAAGTAAAATAAGCTCGCTTGAAAATTGTTTAGATAAAGAGGAGAGCCGACGAAGGAAGAGAGTTTTGTAGTTATGATAAAAGCCGTTATTGCTGATGATTCAGCTTTTTTGAGAACAGTTTTGAGAGATGTTTTAAGTGCAAGTAATAAGATAAATGTTGTGGGGGCCGCGAAAAACGGGAAAGAAGCGATTAATTTTGTCAGGGATTTAAAACCGGATATTCTGATTTTAGATTGTGAAATGCCTGTAATGAACGGGTTGGAAGCATTGCGACGGATTATGGACGCAACTCCGTTGCCGATATTTATGTTTAGTTCTTTGACGCAAGAGGGGGCGAGCGTGACACTTAAGGCCTTGGAGTATGGAGCAGTTGATTTTCTTCCTAAGCCGACAAGGGGAGCGCATGGACTGGAAGATGTTGCTCAAGAGCTGATTCGTAAGGTCGAAATTGTTGTTCGCAAGGAGAGGTTGCGAAGGCTGTCCTGGGATAAAAAGCCTTCAGGTGCACCTGTTAAAAAGAAGAGTCCTGTTGAGTTGACAAAAGGCAAGTTTGATTTGATCGCGATTGGTTCATCTACAGGGGGTGTGCAGGCCGCGGTTGAGGTTGTGAAAAATTTGCCTGCACGGACAAGACCTATTGTGTGGGTCCAGCATATGCCGCCAGCTTTTACGAAAAGTTTTGCTGAGAGGTTAGATGATTTGTCTGCAATCACGGTCAAGGAAGCTGATGAAGGTGATGTGTTAAGAGATAATACGTGTTATATTGCCAGGGGTGGTCTTCAAATGCGGTTGAAAAAACAAGGGATGTCGTTTAAGTTAAAAGTCGAGGGCAATGAGAAAGTTTCGGGCCACTGTCCTTCCTGCAATGTTCTTTTTAATTCGGTTCAGGAAAGCTTCTCTGATAATGTTTTGGGGGTGATTTTGACAGGGATGGGAGAGGATGGAGCTGACGGGTTGTTGTCGATGCATAAAAAAGGCGCGTTTGTGATTGGTCAAAACGAACAAAGCTGTGTTGTTTATGGAATGCCCAAAGCGGCACATGAAAGAGGGGCTGTAGATATTGAGTTGGATGTTAAAGATATTGCAAAGGCAATTGTTAAAAAAGGGGGGGCTTTCACATGACACAAAAGATATTGGTTGTTGATGATGAAGAACATATTGTTAATTTGTTGGTAAAGGCCCTTGATACGAAAGATACAGAAGCCAAAGGCGTTTTGAGCGCTGAGGATGCAATGACGTATGTAAAGAATAATGATGTTGATTTAGTTATTACTGATATTTCGATGCCGGGCATGCAGGGGACAGAGCTTTTTTTTAAATTAAAAGAACAAAATCCTTTTATTCAGGTTATTATGATGACAGCTTATCCTACGTTGGAGAATATTACTATGATGTTAGAGGGAGGAGCTGGGGATTTTCTTATTAAGCCGTTTGAGATTAATCAAGTGCGCAAAGTGGTGAATGAAAATTTTGCTCGTATTGGCCGGTGGAAAAATTTAAGAAAAGAATGGTTGCAGTATAAGCAAAGTGGAGATAAAAATCATGGTTGAAGACGATCAAGATAAGGTTCCAGAAGATCTTATTGAGTTGTTGCCGGAGTTTTTGTCGGAGAGTGACGATCATATGCAGGTTTTAAATGACATGATGTTGCAACTTGAAGACTCTGTCAAAGATGGCGTTGCCATGTCAACAGATGATATGAACACGATGTTCCGTTCGGCACATACGATTAAAGGAACAGCATCATTTATTGGGCTTACCAGAGTCGTGGATTTAACGCATAAGACAGAGACGTTGTTGCAGAAGCTAAGAGATGGCGAGATGACGTTGACGCAAAATATTGTTGACGCGTTGTTCTCGGCAATAGATACATTGACTAGTTTGCTTGTGTGTTTAAAGGAAAAAGGAGTCCAGGCAGTTGATATTACTGCGGATGTTAAGCAGCTGGAAAGTATATTGATCGGAGAAGATGTTCCTGCCAAAGAAGAACAGCCACGAGTCGTGGAAACACCGCAAAAAGAAGTCCCGGTAGAAAAAAAACCCGCCGCCTCTGTTAATAAGAAATATTTAGAGCAATTTATCGTTGAGGCAGAACAAAATATTGAAGATTTTAATGAGTTGTTGATGGCGGCAGAAAAAGATCAGGAGAATATTTCAATTGTGGATGATATTTTCCGGATTATGCATACAATTAAAGGTTCTTCCGGGATTGTGGGTGCTGATGCGATCGGCACGGTGGCACATAGGATGGAAAATATTTTAGGTATTTGTCGAGAGAGAAAAACGTCTGTCGGGCTTGATGTGACAGCGTTGATGTTTAAAGGGATTGATATCATTAAAGAGATTGTTGAATCTTTGAAAAATAAGGGTGTCATAGATGTTGATGTGGGGGAGATATCAAAGGAAATGGATGACTGCCTGGCGGCCCTTGTTTCCGGAAAAGAAATCGTTGAGAAAAAAGAGGGAAAAGCGATAACAAAAGAAGGGAAGGAAGATATTGATTTGTTGACTTCTTTAACGCGTCTCTCAGAAAATGAAAAGGCTGTATTGGTAGATGCGGTAAATAAGGGGTGCGATGTTTTTCGTCTGTCGATCTCTATTGAGGAAGGCGTTTCGGTAAAGTGTATGAAAGTCGCGATTATTGAGGAGCGATTAAAAAAGAAGGGGGTTGTTGTTCTGATGCGTCCAAGTATGGCGGCCTTTGAATCGGATGACAGCTTGTCTTTTTTGGGTATGTTGTTTTGTTCAGCAATGAATG
The DNA here is from genome assembly GCA_023143685.1 of Candidatus Omnitrophota bacterium. Taxonomy (GTDB): domain Bacteria; phylum Omnitrophota; class Gorgyraeia; order Zapsychrales; family JANLHA01; genus JAGLHE01. Next base: position 9,649 of record JAGLHE010000021.1, on the reverse strand, counting down.
CTGGTGAGATACGTCAGTCGTTGTCTTTAGAGGGGGCTACTATTGAGGATGTTGAGTGGATTGATAAAAAAGAGCTGGCCGACATTCTTCCTGCTCCGGAAAAAGAAATAAAGGAAGAAATAATTCCTGACAAAAAGGTTCAAGGCATAAAGAAAGGATCGGCTATGACGATGCCAGAAAAAACAGGAAAATCTGAGAAGAAAGAAGTCAAGGCTCCGTCGATTGAGATCTCAACGATTAAAATTGATTCACGCAAGCTTGATACCTTGATGACATTATCTGGGGAATTGGTTATTATTCGAGCACAATATGCGCGATTAGTTGGATTGTTTAAAGCAAATCTTGTTGAATACAAGGAGATCGTGCGTATTAATGAGGAGACCTTTTCCCTGGTAGATGACTTGAAGAAGGAGGTGAATGCTGCTGCCTTGGGCTCTGATGCGGGCGATGACGGCAAGGGAGTTGCGCGTGTCAAAAAGATTTTATCTGAAATATCTGGGATGATGGAAATGTTAGACCAAAGCATTAAGAAAAGTGACATTGTTGAAAATATTCACACATTGGATGAGACCACAGGTGCTTTGGAAAAAGTTTCTTCAAATATGCAGTCGGGAGTTATGCAGACGCGGATGGTTCCTGTGGAAGGAGTGTTTACGCGTTTTAAACGGATTGTCAGGGATGTTTCGAAAGATATAGGCAAGCAGGTTGAACTGGAACTTGTTGGATCCGAAACAGAGTTGGATAAAAAAATTGTTGATAGTTTGGCAGATCCTTTGACACATATGATTCGAAATGCGGTTGACCATGCAATTGAAGATGAAGAAACGAGAGAAAAATATGGAAAACCACCAGTCGGAAAAGTTATCCTGAAGGCCTCGCATAAGGGAAACAATATTTGTATTGAGGTTAAAGATGACGGGGCAGGGATTGACCCGGAGAAGTTGGCAGCCGTGGCTTTGAAGAAAGAGTTGTTGACACAAGAGCAAATTGAACATATGAATGAAAAGGAAAAGCTGAATATTTTGTTTATGCCCGGGTTTAGTTCTGCCGAGAAGGTGACCGGCCTTTCAGGGCGGGGCGTTGGGATGGATGTGGTCAAGAATATGGTCACTTCTGTCAATGGTACTGTTGACATTGATACGCGTATGGGAGAAGGGACGAATTTTATTTTGCGGATTCCTCTGACCCTGGCGATTATTCAGTCGCTTCTTGTTAAGATCGGTGGGGAAATTTATGCATTCCCTCTTGATACAGTAACAGAAATCATTAAAGTTTCTAATGGTGATATTTATACGATTGATGGGAATGCAACAGTAAAGTTAAGAGACCATGCGTTGAGTTTAATTGAACTGGGCCAGGTGATTGCCCTTGGGGATAATAATAACAGAGATGAGATGAGTAAGAAAGTCGTTATCATTACTGACGGAGAAAGCCGTCTCGGAGTCATTGTAGATTCGCTTGTTGGAAAAGATGAAATCGTTATTAAATCATTTACCGATCATTTTGCCAATGTTAAAGGTGTGACAGGCGCTTCGATATTAGCCGACGGAACCATATCGTTAATTTTAGACCCAATTATGATTATTAAGGAATCAAAATAATGGACACAAAAGAAGAAAAAAAAGAAATTGTAGTAGGGATGGCAGATATTAAGGTCGGAGAGGCCCCTTCTGTTCTTTTGACGAACTTAGGGTCTTGTATTGGTCTGTGTCTTTATGATCCGCAGAGAAAAATTGGTGGATTATTGCATCTGATGATGCCGTCTGCCGGAGCAGCTGTAAACAAATCGGAATTAAAAAAGGCGAAGTATGCGGATACAGGGATTCAGGAACTTTTACAACAGCTGAAAAATATTTATGGCGTTCGGGTGAGTGATTGCAGCGCGAAGATTTTTGGCGGTGCAAAGATTTTACAAGGAAATATCCATAATATTGGTATGGATAATGATGCGGCTGTGCGCGCGATATTGAAGGATCTGGGTATTCGTGTCGGAGCATGCAAAACCGGCGGGGAAAAGGGATATAAATTAAAATTTAACCTTGAGACCGGGGCGGTTGCCTGTCAGATCTTTGGGGAACAAATTCAGGAGTTTTGATATGACGGAAAAGAAAAAGATTGATAGGGCTCTTAAGCTTATCGCGGGATTAAGTATTGATAAGTCTTCACAGGTTTTATCAAAAATGATTAAAATGGGTGCGTCCATTGAGATGAGGGATGTTTATATGGCTGATATTTCGCAATTGACAGCGAACCGGACGGCAGAGGATGAAAAAGAAGTTGTTGGCGCGTTTATTGACCTGGTTGGGGATGCTCCATTTAAATTTTTGTTTTATGTGTCCGCGGATGATAGCCTGGTTTTGACAGACCTTATCCTTCGTCGAGAAGTCGGGACATCGAAAGAATTTGATCTTTATTCTCAAAGCGCTGTTCAGGAGATTGGGAATATTCTTGCCAGCGCCATTACGAATGTTTTTGCGACGGACTTTCAGATTTCTATGAGGCCCTCACCGCCTGTGGTGGTAAATGATTACGCCAGTACAATATTTCAGGAATATATTATGAGTGCGGCTCTTGAACGAGATGAAATTTTAATTATTGAGACAGTTTTTTGTGTTGTCCAACAAGATATATCTTGCCGGATGTTTATCCTTCCGATGCAAGAAAGTGAAAAAATACTAAATTACATTGTTAGTACAATGTAATTTTAAGAATGGAGAGGTGATTTATGGGGAAAAAAGTAATCGTTGTCGATGATGCTCCTATTATCCGTCTTATGCTTAAGGATATTTTAGAGTATAACGGATATGAAGTCCTTTGCGAATGCGCTAATGGCCAAGAAGCGGTGGACCAGTTTAAGGCGTTGCAACCGGACTTGATGACTTTGGATATTGTCATGCCGGAGAAAGACGGGATTGCCGCCTTGGAAGAAATTTTGTCAATTGACGAAAATGCCAAAATTGTGATGGTTACAGCCGTGGACCAACGCGAGTCTTTGATGAAGGCCATCCGGGCAGGTGCTACGGATTATATTGTTAAACCTTTTGAAAATGATCGTGTGGTTTCAGCAGTAAAGAAGGCTTTTGGAGAGGAATAGCATGAAAGGGAAAGAAGTTAAAGTCCTGATAGTCGATGATGAACCGTTTAACCGTATACTTCTTCAAGAAATTTTTGAAGAATCCCACCCCGAGTACGAGCTTTTAATGGCCGAGAATGGCCAGGCCGCGTTGGACATTGTTCTCCAGGAATTTCCAGATTTAATTCTTTTAGATATTATGATGCCGGGTATGGACGGGTATGAGGTGTGTGCTGAACTTAAGAAAGATGAAAGCGTTCAGCATATCCCGGTTATTCTTATTACGGCTTTAGAAGAAACGCATCAAAAGGTGAAGGGTTTTGAGGCAGGAGCGGTGGATTATATTGTTAAGCCGATTAATGAGGAAGAAACTAAGGCCAGAGTTGAGGCGCATTTGCGTATTAAACAATATCATGATGAATTGGAAGAGACGAACATAAAGCTGAAAACAGCGCAAAATGCTCTTGTTGAGAGTGCGAAGATGTCAGCGATTGGATCTTTGGCTGCGGGTGTTTCCCACGAGTTTAATAATATTTTGACGATGATGGGAGGGCATGTTCAGTTGGCATCGGAGTCTGGAACCGTAGAGGATTATCAAAAGTCCAATGAGGTTTTTGGCGAATTGGTTTCAAGGGGAAAAGAGATTACAAGAGGGCTTCTTTCTTTTGCTTATGGCGCGGAAAGGCAAGAAAAGGTTGAAGTAGACATTGCCAGGCTAATTAAAAATGATTTGATATTGATGAACAAGCTAATACGGGATAATAAGATTGAGCTTAAAGAAGAAATAGATTCAGTTGGTAATTTTTCATGTTATCCTAACCAGTTGTCGCAAGTTTTTTTGAATGTTTGTAAGAATGCAATCGATGCGATGGAAGACCAGGAAAGGAAAGTTTTAACGATTAGGGTTGAATGTCAGGATAGTGTCCCTGAGGGGTTTGCTTGGGATGACCCGCATCGGAATCCGTCGGGTAAATTTTTAATTATTGCGGTAAGTGATACGGGTAATGGAATAGTAGATAATATTCGAGATAAGATTTTTGAACCTTTTGTAACAACCAAGGGGGTCATTGGGGGTGGAGATGATAACACTCCAGGGACAGGCCTTGGTTTGTCGATCGCTTTTGGGATTGTTAAAAGGCACCGTGGGGCCATAGTTCTTTCTTCCAATCAAGATAATGGAACAACTATTACGATAACCATTCCGATGTTGTCATGTTAAGAAAAATCCATATTTTTCTTGATATCTGAAGTTTTTCCTTCCAGTGTGTGTTTTTCCGGGTTAATCTTTTGTAATGGTTCTTATTTATTGCTTGTCTAAAAGTTGACGCCTTTCTTGTGCGGTGGTAGAATAGCGCCATATCAAGTTATTGTTAACTTTAAATTTTATCCATAATATAGAGATTAATTTGTAGAAACTTGAGTTAATCAACCGTTTTTTGTCCGTTAAGTTTTTCGGGGAGTAGCGCAGCTCGGCTAGCGCGCAACGTTCGGGACGTTGAGGTCCCGGGTTCAAATCCCGGCTTCCCGACCATTTTTTGCAGTATAGAAAAGCATAAAACAAACAACTATGCTTTCCTATACGTCAGCTAAAGAAGATGTGAGCTTTCAAAATCAACAAGCGAACTTTCTTGGTCCCCTTTCGGGGGCCGTTGGATTCAGAGAACCTGCCGGCAGTTATAAGCCACCATGTCCAGTCTTTAGTCAGGGAGAAGTTTATGCCACAGGCACATATTTTATATACAGGAAGAGTTCAGGGTGTGGGATTCCGCTATACGGTTCAGCGGATAGCGGTGCAGGCAGGTCTTTGCGGCTGGGTCAGAAATTTAAGTAATGGGGGTGTTGAGATTCTTGTTGAAGGCGATAACGAGGATATTGAGCGGTTAATGCAAGAGGTGGACGCGTATTTTGATGGATATATTCGAGATAAAGAGGTGGCGCGTCAGCCATCAACGGAAAAATTTAAAGATTTTCAAATAGTGTTTTAATTCTTGCTATGCGCTACGGAATTTTTTCTGACATTCATGGAAACCTGGAAGCCTTTGAGGCGGTAATCGCTGCCTTAGAGAAAGAATCCGTGGATGTGTATTTGTGTGCGGGGGACACGATCGGATACGGTGCGGATCCTGACGTATGCTTAGAGCGTCTGAGGTGTTTGAAAGCCAAGAGTGTCGCGGGAAACCATGAATGGGCTGTGTTGGGAAATATGACCTTGATGCATTTTAATCCGGTCGCGCGTGAAGCCATCCTTTGGACCGAAAATCAGTTGGGTCCTGATGAGAAAGATTTCTTAAAAACATTTCCGTTGAAGTTTAAGAATGATGATTTAATGATGGTGCATGGCACATGGCAGCATGAATCAATGTTTGAATACTTGACAAGTTTGCGCAAAGCTCAGGAAATGTTTGCTTTAATGGACCGGGACATCGGGTTTGTTGGACACACACATGTGCCTATGATTCTTGAACAAAATGATGAAGAGATATCTTTTGTCAGCTCATTTGTTATAAAGCCAAACCCTGATCGTAAATATATCGTGAATGTAGGTAGTGTTGGGCAGCCAAGAGACGGAGATCCTCGGGCGGCATATGCTGTTTATGATACAAAAGCAAAAGAGGTTGCCGTAAGACGTGTTAGCTATCCCGTAGTAAAAGCTCAAGAGAAAATCAGGCAAGCAGGCTTACCAGGTATGTTAGCAGACCGTTTGGAGATTGGGTTCTAAAAAGGTGTAACCGGTAGTGAAAAAAGTACAAGCACAACAAGAAATTGAGCGACTGTCTAAAGAAATTGAAGATTATAATTATCGATATTATGTCCTTTCACAACCGGTTGTTGCAGATAAAGAATATGATATTTTGTTGAAGAAATTAGTGCAGCTAGAGCAGAAATTCCCGGCATTAAAACAGCCAAACTCTCCGGCGCAGAGGATAGGGGCAAAAGTTGAGGCAGGGGCCAAGACGGTTAAGCATAAGGCCAAAATGTTTTCTTTGGATAATACGTATTCATTTGATGAATTGGTTGAATGGCAGCAACGTGTTGAAAAGGGGTTGGGCAATAAAGAAAAAGTTGAATATGTTGTGGAATTGAAAATTGACGGTGTTAGTGCGGCGTTAACGTATGAACACGGGGCGTTAATTCTAGGAGCAACGCGTGGCGACGGGGTCGTTGGTGAAGACATAACGCATAATATTAAAACGATTCGTTCGATTCCCCTGCAGTTAAAAGAAAACACCTTTTGGCCTATTGGGAAGCTTTTGGAAATTCGTGGTGAGGTTTATGTGAACCGCAAGGATTTCGATAAACTGAACCAGGAGAGAAGTGCGGCGGGGCAGGAGGTTTTTGCAAATCCGCGTAACGCGACAGGCGGATCAGTGAAGTTGTTGGATTCACGTATTACCGCTAAAAGGCATTTGCAGTATTTCGCGCATTCTTTCGGTTTTTTAAAAGGCGGTGAGCCTTTTGAAACACATTGGAATTTTTTAGAGGCAGCCAGGGCCTGTGGCCTTTGTGTGAATTCTTGCAGCCGGCTTTGTCAAAATTTTGAAGAAGTTTTAACGTATTGCCAGGAATATCAAGATAAACGAGAAAGCATTCCTTATGAGGTTGATGGGGTTGTTGTTAAGGTGAACTCTTTGGCGCAGCAGCAACGGCTTGGGGCAACCTTAAAAAGTCCCCGATGGGCTGTGGCGTATAAATTCCCGGCTTATCAGGCCACGACGGAAGTCGAAGATATTATTGTGCAGGTTGGGCGCACGGGAGTGCTCACGCCGGTCGCACAGCTTAAACCCGTAGAATGTGCAGGGGTTACAATAGCCAGAGCGACATTGCATAATTTTGATGAAATTAAACGCCTTGGAGTAGCAAAGGGCGACCGTGTTTTGATTGAGCGGGCCGGGGATGTGATCCCTAAGATTGTAAAAGTGGTGAGCGCTTTTACTGGTAAAAAAAGAGCCTTTGCCGTTCCCGGGAAATGCCCTGGATGTGGTGGTAAGATCGTTCAGGATAAAGAAGGGCAGGTTGCATGTCGATGTGTGAACCCATCTTGTTTTGGGCAGTTAGAGCGCAGCTTGGTGCATTTTGCTGCTCGAGGAGCGATGGATATTGAAGGGTTTGGGGAGGCAGTTGTTGCGCAGTTGTTGGATAAGGGCTATGCCAAAGATTTGGCTGATATCTATTTTCTAACCGAAGAGCATCTTTTAAATCTGGAGTTGTTTAAAGAAAAGAAAGCTAAGAATTTGTTGCTGGCTATTGAAAAAAGCAAACAGCAACCATTGTCGCGATTTTTGTTTGGACTGGGGATTCCGAACGTCGGGGAGAAAGCGGCTTATACATTGGCGCAAAGGTTTGGTGAAATCGATAATATCAGCTGTTTAAAGGCAGAGGAATTAGAAGCTATTCATGAAATAGGAACAATCATGTCTGATGCGATTGTTGAGTTTTTTTCGAGTACTTCGACGATGGAGTTGATTGAAAAGTTTAAGAAAGTTGGCGTTAATATGCGTGAGCCGGTTGAGAAGAAAGGGCGGAAATTTTTAGGCAAAAAGTTTGTTTTTACAGGAGAAATGTCAGGATTGACACGTAGGCAGGCCGGAGATTTAGTGCGACAATCAGGGGGAGAAGTGGTTTCTTCGGTTAGTAGAAAGACAGATTTCCTCGTCGCTGGTGAGAGCCCGGGTTCAAAATACGATAAGGCGCTGCAGTTGGGCCTTGTGATTTTAACCCCAAAAAAGTTTGAGGAGATGGTGCATGAAAAATAAATGTTTGTATGCCCGCAAAAGGGTTTCGGGGATTATGGTTTTTTTGCTTTGCTCCGCGGTTGTGTTTATGGCCGGGTGTGAACCGCTACGCAAAAAATTTACACGCAAGAAAAGAATGAGTCAGGTGAAGGGCATAGATCCGATCCTGGATCCGGTTGATTATCCCGATAAAGTTAAAACAGCACAAAGTGTATATCGGCACCATTATGCGTTGTGGAAGGGGTGGGTTAATGATTTCGCGCTTATCGGGAAGAGCAAAAATGATAAAAGGGCGGTTCATGATATTGATCAGATGCTTTTGCAGTTAAATGCGATGAATAAGCTGCTTCCGGAAGATAAGCAAAAAGTCATGACAGGTATTATTGAAGATTTAGAAAAGGTTCGCGATCGATTTCAGAAGTCAACGCCCAGGCGTAATTATTCAAGTATAAATCGACAGGTAACCCGTATTGATAAAAGGGTTCGATTGGATTTGAGTTTTAAGAAAGTTAAGGATGCCTTAACAGAGACTCCTTCCGAAAAAGAGTAAGTTGTTAAATATGGACAATTATATCGAAGATTTTATTAATTATCTTTCCGTAGAACGGGGGTTGGCCGAGAACACTCTGGTTGCTTACCGACGGGATCTTCTGAAGTATGTCCAGTTTTTAAAGGATCATGCAATCGGTTCGTTAGGGCAGGTGCAGAGAGGCCATGTTACGGAATATATTTTTGATCAGAAGAATAAAGGCTTGCAAGCAACTTCCATTTGCCGGAATTTGGCTGCCATTAAAATGTTCCATCGGTTTTTAGTGCGGGAGGGGTTGCTTAAAAATGATCCAACAAATTTGGTGGATACGCCAAAGTTGTGGCAGCGGATCCCGGAGGTCTTAACACAATCAGAAATTGAATCCATGATTCATGTTGCGAAAGGCAAAGGATGGCAGGCCTTGCGGGATTGTGCGATTTTAGAGCTTTTTTATGCCAGCGGGATGAGGGTTTCAGAATTAGCTAATTTAAAAGTTGAAAATGTGAATTTTGATATAGGGTATGTGCGGTGTATCGGAAAAGGCCGTAAAGAGAGGATTATCCCTGTTGGGGTCTCGGCGCGCGAAGCGATTAAGAAGTATTGTGATGAGGCGCGGTTAAAGTTAATGAAAGACAAGATATCTTCGGATTTGTTTTTAAGCCGGTTAGGGAAGAAGCTTAGTCGACAAAGTATCTGGAAATTGATTAAACATTACGCGCGAAAGGCGAATATTAAAAAAGAAATCAAGCCGCATACTTTACGTCACTCTTTTGCAACGCATTTGTTGGAGCATGGCGCGGACCTGCGATCGGTGCAGGAAATGTTGGGGCATTCTGATATTTCAACAACACAGATTTATACGCATGTGGATCGGGAAAGGTTGAGGACGATACATAAGCAGTTCCATCCAAGAGGGTAGAAAGGGTGAGGAGCGAGATGAGCCTTTGTGCTGGCGCATCTGTTAATGGGGAAGTAATGGTATGGAAGTTGATATAAAGAAAATTGATCAGGATGTTTTGTCTGTGCTGAAGGAGGTTGGCCGCGAGGCTGCCAAGCAGAAAGTGTCAGCATATATCGTTGGCGGATGTGTGCGGGATTTGATTTTAAAGCGAAAGAGTTTGGATTTTGATGTTGTTGTTCAAGGCAATGCCATAGCATTGGCGCGATCATTGGCGAAACGAAAAAGCGTGTCTCTTAAAGTTTATCAGCGTTTTGGAACAGCAACGTTGACGTATAAGGATGGAATTTGTATTGATCTCGCCACGGCGCGAAAAGAGGTTTATCCGCATCCAGGTGCCTTGCCGGTTGTTTCGT
>JAGLHE010000209.1 GCA_023143685.1 Candidatus Omnitrophota bacterium | reverse complement strand
CTTGACGATGGTGCGGGCGAAAACAGGGTCAAGTATTCCGGGGGTCATAATGCATTATACGTATAATGCCGCGGTTACGCTCATGCCGGTGTTTATTTTGATGACATGGAATCCAAGTTATTATATCTACCAAAAAGAATATTTTCATTTGGATGTGGTGATGAAAGAGGAGCTGCTGCGCGCGAGTATTCAAAAGAATCCAGGGTATGCACAAGCGTATAATGATTTAGCATGGTTGTTCGCGGAAGAAGAGAAGAAACTTCCTGAAGCATTGCGATTGATTGAAATGGGGCTGGAGTTGTCGCCTCAGCGGTTTGCCTTTTTAGACACTAAGGCAGAGGTGTTATATAAAACAGGGCGTGTCGAAGAGGCGATTGCTATCGCGAAAGAATTGGATGAGAAATATTCGGATAATGAATATATTCAGAAACAGTTGAAAAAGTTTCAGCAGGCTTTGCCGGTACAAGAGTAGTAATATGTGGAGTAAAAAAATAAGGAATCAGGGATGGTTTGATGAAAAAATGTTATAATAATTTTAGTTACTAAAATAAATATTAGTATGTAAGGAAGAAATGTTTTATCTACGATTTTTTATTATTTCGAGTCTCCTTTTCTTTTCAACAACAGCCGGTGCTTTTGAAAAAGATGTTGTTGAGCAGGCCCTTAATCAATTTGAGGGCTCTTTGGAAACAGGAGAAGGCTTTTCGGTAGAGGGCTCCGGCGATACTGTCGTGGTGTCCAGGCCGGCAGAAAAACAAATACGTCCTCTCATTGATGTTCTTGATTTTGAGAAGACGGATATTAACGAGGTTCTACAAGTTATTACTCAGAAAAGCGGGATTGAATTTATTGTTGAAGGCCGCCCTCAAGGGGATATAACCGTATACCTCTATGACATTGATGTGTGGCGGGCGTTGGAGATTATATTGGAAGTTAATCGGCTAGCCTATATCAAGGAGGAGAAAGGTGTTCGCATTGTCAGTGCCCAGGAGTATAAAGACAAATACGGATACGCTTTTCCCGGTAATCGGCATACACGGATAGTTCCGGTTGTGCATGCGGAACTTGAAACGATGGTTCCTGAGTTGACACCAAAAAAGAGTTCCGGTGGAGAAATTTTTGTAGATAGCAAGTTTCAGCAGTTGATCCTGTGGGATTTTCCGGAAATCCTGGATAGCATGGAAAATATTATTCAGGAAAAAGATGTCCCGTTGGAGACGGAAATTTTTAATTTGCAGTATATCCAGGCGAGGGATTTAGAAGAGGAAATACAAGGAATGTTAACGGAAGATCTTGGCCGGGCGGAGTTTGATGAACGGGCGAATAAAATTGTTGTAACCGATGTGCTGGAGGTTGTCGAAAAGGTCGCACAGTTGATTGAGCAGGAAGATAAGAAAATAGAGGTGTTGAGCCGGATTCAATTAGTAAAGATTAATCTTAATGAAGAGCATAAACAGGGTGTTGATTGGGAGGCGATTGTTTCTCAGTACCAGAAGGTGCCGTTGCAGCTTATTGAAGGGGTAGAGAAAAAAGGTGTACGTCAACTAAGTTTGGGAATTGTGACAAATGAAGATTTTGAAGTTTTGCTTGATGCCTTGGAGATTGTCGGCAAAAAAGAGATGTTGATATATCCCGACGAGAAGATGATAGTTAATGAAATAAAGGAACTGTCTTTAGACGCAAAAAGCCTTTCGCTTTTTGGGGAAGAAGAGGAGCCGGGGAGCAATGTTTCCGTGGTTTCTGTTTTAGAAGGATTTTCTGTTCAAACACGTTTTCTGCCGCAGTTGTTAGAGAAAGATGTTCTTGAAATGAAGTTGTTTGTGAAAGTTCATTTAGTTTCAGAGGGGGAAAGGAGCACAAGGTCAAAGAAAATTAAATTTGTTCCGGAAAAAGACATTGTGGTAAAGGTGAATAAGGATGAAACGATTGTTATGGGTGGGATGTTTTTCGAGAAGGAGGTCAGCAAGATGTCCCGGCTTCCTTTTTTTGGGCGGATTCCTTTTGTCGGGTCTGTCTTTAGTCATGAAAAAAGTCTTATTGAGAAAAATGAATATATGATTTTCTTAACGCCTGAAATTTTGGTTGAGGGAAAACCCTGACCGGGCAAATAATAGCTGGAAGGATATGCAAGAAAAAATTTTATATATAAAAGAGAAGATTTTAGAAAACAAGATAACATCTGTTGTCTTGGCATGTCTTGTAATTTTTGTTGTCGGAGTTATTTGTTTGCAGATGGGTGGACATCAATATAAGAGTGAAGAAATGGGCTACGAGGTTACGGGGCCAGGGGGGTGGAGGGCGAAGGCGTCCGGAGATAAGAGGGGCGTGGTTTTTTATAAAAATATTCATGATAAGGATGGTACCTATATTAGTTTAAGGGCAGAGTGGGGAAATCCATATGAATCTGTTTTGGGGTTTTTGGAAAGAGGTGTCTTGTCATCGATTAAGCGGGAGAATATTGATGAGCTTGGTTTTTCTATGATCGAGTTTAGGAATTACCCTTATGTGAAGGAAAGAAATGATTTGAAGTGGGCTAAAGCAAGTTTTTCTAAAACGAGTGGCCATTTGCAGGTTATTAATGTTACGGAAATCAAGGGTGAGGTTTTTATTTTTACGCTTAATTCTGTCGGCAGGAATGACAGAGATGAAAGAATATTTTATAAGGTGATAGATTCCTTTGTTCCTCCAAAAGGAACAAAGAAGAATGAGATTGCGGACTATGCCAACCAGGTTTCGCAAAGGTAAACAAGAAATGTCAGTGAAAAGGGGGATGGCCTTTTAAAAGGCCATCCCCCTTTTCTGGTTTAACTGTCGTCAGAATAGTTTTCTTTAAGCTGGGCGCGGATTTCCTGGCGTTTGTCTTGTGCTGCTTTTCTTTGAGTTTGGCGGAATTGTTTGTTTTCTTCTCCTTGTGTTTTTTGGTGTTCTTTAGCGCGGGCCTTGCGGTCTTCCGGGCTTAGGCCTGTGGCATTGCCTGATTTTGTGATGAAGGTATTGTTTTCATTATGTTGTTGTTGGCGATGTGCTTTTCTTTTCTGATATTGGCTCTCCGTGAAAGCAATGATTTCATTTTTTTGTGAGTCGTTGAGTTTTGAGTTCTGTGATAGTCTTTCTGTTAAACAGGTCATGTTTTCTCCGCGAAGCGTTTCATGAAACGAAATGTTTTTCCGGTATTGACGGTTACGGTGTCCAATAATCGCGTTAGTCCTTTCTTGTGGTTCAAGTTCTTTGATTGTTTGCCGGAAGCCCCTGTTTTCTTCTTTTTGTTGCTGGTAGTGAGTCCTGACTTTTGCGCGTTGTCCCTGGCGGAACCCATTTCTTTGGCCGGCGTTGGCCAGGCCAGCGAGGCTGCTGACGAGTATCAGCGCCGCAAGGATTGTGAGAGGTTTTTTTGTCATGATTTGCTCCTTTTGTTAAGGTTTTTTACTTTTCAATTGTTTAAACAACCTGGATCCCAAAAAGTTTCGGTAGAGTATGCGCGATAAGATTAATATTTGTATCCGGTAAAGTTTATTGGCAGGGTTCGCACCATGAAAAATTAATGCAGATTATCCATCTGGCAACCGGCTGCGTCCGGCGCTAAATCCAATATTTTGACGTAGTCCGATATTGCCGATATAATGTTCTTCAATGAATTCATTTCCCAAATCTATATTTCAATTTCCTGAAGTGCGTGTTGTTGAAGCCTCAGCAGGTTCCGGCAAAACCTATGCGTTAGCCAAACGTTATGTCCAGCTGCTCTTAAACCCCGCTCTTCACCATGAACATATTCCTATCCGCAATATTTTAGCGATTACCTTTACGAACAAAGCAGCTTTTGAAATGAAAGCGCGCATCCTGGATTTTTTAAAACGCCTTGCTTTTCAGGAAATTTCTCAGGAAGAGGCTCAGGGGATATTTGGTCCTGTTGGTATTGACTACGCAGAGGCCAGCCAGAAAGCTTATCGGATTATGGATATTTTGATCCATAACTATAATTTCTTTCAGGTTCAGACAATCGATAAATTTATTAACGCTTTGCTTTTGGGATGTGCCTTTAAAGTTAACTTAACTGCTAATTTTAAGATTAAAACAAATAGCAGGGAATATCTACAGTACAGCTTGGATCAAATGATTGATGCTGCCCACAAGGACCAGGATATCCTGAAAATTTTTGAAAACCTTTTGCACAACTATTTGTATCTGGAAAACAGGACAGGATGGTTTCTTAAAGAAGATATCCTGGCGATTGTTTCAACACTTTTCGCGCAGGCTAATACTTATGGAAAAGATTTCTATATCTCCTCCGGGCCTTCAGAAGAGCTTATTAAGAAAAAGAAAATGATTTTAAAGGACATGGAAACATTGAAAACCCTTTTGCCCGAGGGAACAAACGCGACATTTCTAAAATCTTTTGACGCGTTTTTGGAAAAACACTCTGCGGGATTTGATGTTGATAGTTTGCCGGCGTCTTTTGCGACACAGCATGAAGTGCCGGCGCGGAAAAATGTTGAAGTCTCACGTGATGCGGAGAAGTTGTGGAATAAAATTCGTCGTGATTTGCGCGCACTGTGTGAGGAAGAAGCGTATACGTTACTCAGCCCGTATGTTCAAATATTTAATAATGTTCAGCATTATTTTCAAGCGGCGTCGAAACAGGATGATGTTATTTTCCTGGAAGAGTTGAACAAGAAAGCGAGTCTTTTATTCGATGAAGATTATATAACGGTTGAAGAACTGTATTATCGGTTGGCCACACGGTTTCATCACTATTTGATGGATGAATTTCAGGACACGAGTTATTTGCAATGGCATAATCTGGAGAAAATGGTGGAAGAAGCCCTGTCTACAGGAGGGTCGTTGTTTTATGTCGGAGACCGTAAGCAGGCGATTTATGGGTTTCGTGGAGGTGATGTCCGGTTGTTTGAAGATGTTAAACAGCGGTTTGGGCATTTTAATGTGCAGACAGAGTTTTTGACTAATAACTGGCGAAGCCAAAAGGCAATTGTGGAATTTAATAACGCGATATTTTCATCGGAAAACATGAAACGTTTTGTCGAATTAAAAGCACAAGAAGAGGTGAGTAAAAAAAAGAAACGCGCAGTTGTTTTTGATGAAGAAGAAATCCTGGAAGTAGAGCAGATGTTTCAGGGCGCGCAACAAACATTTCATCCGCAGCATGGCCTGGGGTATGTAAAAGTAGAATATATTGATATTACTAAAAAAGAAGAGCGGGATGAGGTTGTGCGTTTAAGGCTCGTCAATTTGATGAAAGAGCTTCAGGGCCGGTTTGCTAGTCAGGATATCGCGGTCCTTGTGCGGACGAAACAGCAAATGGAACAAGTCACGACGTGGTTGCTGGAAGAAGATGTCCTGGTTGATTCGGAACGCATTTCGAATATTCAGGAGAACAAAATCGTTCAAGAGTTAGTAGCGTTTTTGAAATTTTTAAATTCACCTATTGATAACCTGGCATTTGTTGAGTTTGTTCTTGGAGATGTTTTCGCGAAAGCCTCAGGGGTTAATTCAGAAGAATTGCATGATTTTATTTTTAGTTTAAAAGGCCAAATTAAAAAACAGTCAGGCTTTTATGTTTACCGCTCTTTTCGGGAAAAGTATAAGAAAGAATGGGATGGCTTTATTGATGGATTTTTTAAGAATGTGGGGCTTTATCCGTTGTATGAATTGCTTGTAAGTGTTTATCGCCGGCTGGAGTGTCTTGGAAATTTTCCTGAATATCAGGGATTTTTAATGCATTTCCTGGAGTTGGTTAAGAAGAAAGAAGAAGATCATTCGGACATCGCATCCTTCCTGGATTACTTTGATGCAGCGTCCGGGGAAGACATGTATGTTCCCATGGCAGATACTGATGCTGTTAAAGTTTTGACGGTCCATAAATCCAAGGGGTTGGAGTTTCCGGTTGTGATTATTCCATTTTTAGGGATGGATATTCAAGTGGGCGCAAAGGGCAACGAACACCAGCAGTCTTATGTTTTGCAGCAGGACAACGAAGGGATGAGCCTGCTCCGTTTGAAGGAAAGGTATTGTCAGTTTTCCGAGGGCCTTTACGGGATTTATCGTCGAGAGTACAAAAAGGCCTTTTTGTCAGAATTAAATAACGTGTATGTTGCTTTAACACGCGCAAGATATGAGTTGTATGCGTTCTTTTCTGCGAAAGTGGGTAATAGCACGAATTGGATTAAGAAATTGATCCCGGAAGATATTTATGAACGCGGTCAGAGACAGAATTATGATATTTCACGAAAAACAGCCGGGAGTGTGTTGGCACTGCCTTGCGCGGAATATTGTGACTGGATCGATTATTTGCGGGACGAATTTGTTGTGGAAGATCAGCTGAGGAACCGTGAGCAGCGATTAAAAGGTGAACACATGCACTGTCTGTTGTCCTTTGTGAAGAATTTAAGCGGTAAGGATACGGGCCGGGTGTTAGATCATGCGGTTGAACAGGCATCTTTTTTGTATTCGAAAATAGATGTTTGGGCTTTGTATCGGGAGCAGGTGGTTGCATTGTTGGAGAATTCTAAAATAAAGCCATTCTTTTATGTTGAGGATGGAGAAGTTTTTACGGAAAAGGAATTTGTTAACGCGCAGGGCCATGTAAAGCGGCTTGACCGGTTGGTTGTAAAAAAAGATGAGGTATGGGTCGTTGATTTTAAAAGCACAAAAGAGGAAAGTGGCGCGCAAAAGCAGCAGGTACAGGAATATATGAGCCTTGTGTCTGAATTGTATCCCGGGAAAAAGGTGAAAGGGTTTTTGGTTTATATCCAGGAATTGAAATATGAGGAAGTTTAAGGCTTAGCCCGATTATTATGTCAAAGATTATTACATACAGTTTTTGTGAATCCTTTATCGATAACCTTATCCATTATTTGGAAGAAGAGTATCTCCAAAAAGGTAAGGACATGAGCCGTTTGGCGATTGTGTTCGGCGGGAAGAGGCCGGCCTTGTTTGTCAGGCGGGAGTTGGCGCGGAAAATACAAAAAGTATTCAATCCTCCGCGATTTTTTACGATAAATGAATTTGTGGGATATGTGGCGCGGCAGAAACAACCGTTTCGTCAAGCAGAAGATCTGGATGATTGCTTTTTGCTCTACACCCTGGCAAAAGAAACAGTGCCTCAGATATTGGCGGGGCGAGAAACGTTCGCGCAGTTTTTACCCTGGGCCAGGGAAATCCTGAATTTTATTGACCAGCTTGATTTGGAGAATATTGCTGACGACGATTTGAAGAATATTCAGGCGAACGCACAGATCGGATATGCCGTCCCTGATGAGATTAATCAAATGCTGCAGCATGTTGTCGCGCTTCGGCATGTTTATCATAAACAGATGGAAAAACAAAAGGTGTATTCCCGGGGTTTTCAGTACCGTCGGGCTGCGGAATTAATTGACGGGATCGGTTTGGATGATTTTGATGAGGTTCTGTTTTGCAACTTTTTTTATTTTAACCGTTCGGAAAAGGCGCTTGTGGAGTCGTTGCTGAAAAGAAATCAGGCGGCTTTGCTTTTTCAGGGAGATGAACGCAAGTGGCCTATTTTAAAAAAAATCGCGAAAGATTTTTCATGTACGCTTAAGGAAGGGGAGAAGCCGGAAAAAACCTCCTTTGATTTGAATTTTTACTCAGGCATGGACGGCCATGCCCAGATCGGTATTGTACGGGAGATTTTAAAGAATGTAAAAAATTTGGAAAAGACAGTCGTTGTTTTGCCGAACCCGGACCATATTGTCCCGTTGCTCTCTGAGGTGACGTCTATCACTGATGAGTTTAATATCTCGATGGGATATCCGTTAAAGCGAAGCAGTTTGTACACATTATGTGAATTTGTTTTTCAGGCTCAGCGTTCACAAAAGAAAAGGCTGTATTACACGAAAGATTATTTAAAAGTTTTGCGGCATCCCTTTGTTAAAAATTTAAAATTAGGTGAAGACCCGGCGGTAACGCGTATTTTTATCCATAAAATAGAAGAAATTTTAACAGGAAAAGAAAAGACTTCTATTTCCGGAAGTTTGTTTATCCATTTAGAAGATATTGTGTCTTGCGATGACGTTTATCTCCTTACTCAGCAGATGCTCAAACGTTTGGGGATTATGGTGCATCGGGATGATTTGGTGAAAGCCCTGAAAGAAATTCATTCCGTCCTGTTTGAGCAGTGGGAAGAGGTTGTGACGTTTAGGGATTTTGCCGGAAGGTTTCAGCTGTTCCTGGATCTTCTTGTTGAAAAAAGTTTTTTGAAGAGGTACCCGCTTAATCTTAATATCGCGGCAAAGATGTACTCGGTCAGGGAAGAATTGGAAAAGGCCGCGTTTTGTGATGAGTTGTTTGGGCAAGAGGAGATTTTCAGGATTTTTGACGATAAAATATCAGCAGAGATTATCGCGTTTCAGGGTTCACCGCTAAAGGGGTTGCAGATCCTGGGGTTGTTTGAAACCAG
>JAGLHE010000208.1 GCA_023143685.1 Candidatus Omnitrophota bacterium | reverse complement strand
GAGATGGAGGAAGAGATCCAGCGGTATCAATTTATGCGATTAATTTCTTCAGCGAAGAATGTCCACCTGGTTTATCAGGAGGGGAAGGACAAAGAGCGCAGCCGTTTTGTCGAGGAACTTGTTTGGGAAAAACAAAAAGAACAGAAGAAGACAACTTCTTTTTCTGTCCGGCAGGCAAGGCATGCTGTTAATATTTTGCCTTTAAAAACGGTTATACCAAAGACTCCACAGATGGTTGAGCATTTGCGGAATATGCGGTTTTCAGCTTCGAGTGTGAATATGTACCTTAGAAGCCCGGTTGATTTTTATTATAGTTATGTTTTGGGTTTGCGTGAGACGGAAGACCTTTTGGATGAGCCGGAAGCCAGGCAGGTCGGAACATTTATTCATGAACTTTTGGAGGAAGCGTTTAAGCCTTTTTTAAAGAAAGCTCCGCAAATCAGTGACGCATTCCGTCAGAGGTTTATCGCTCTTTTTGAGCAGCATTTTGCGCGAACTTTTGGCCGTAGTATGAAGTCCGATGCTTTTCTCCTGCGGTCTGTTTTGGTTGATCGGCTTAACCGTTTTTTAGACAATGAACAAAATAGCCTTGATCGACGGGTTAAAGAGATTGTTTGTCTTGAACAGGCCTTTGAAGACGAATTGGTGTTGTCTTGCGGGACAGTTAAATTTAAATATATTGTTGACCGGATTGACCGCATGCATGACGGAACGGTGATGGTGATTGATTATAAAACGGGCAGTGTTAATTTGATGCCGAAAGGGATTGAGTATATCAAAGCCATGGACATGTCGCGCCAGGTGATTAGTGAGCAAGTCGGGTCATTTCAGATGCCGTTATACTTTCAGTTCCTTTTGAAAGAATTTAAAGATCAAACGGTTAATTCGGCGATGTATAATTTGCGCACGCTTAAAATAAATAAATTTATTACCCCGAAAATGAAGTGTTCGTATGAAGAAGTTAATGAAATTTTTCTAAAACCGCTGGATTATATTATTAGTGAAATTTTAGATTCAGAAACACCGTTTAGTGATAATATAAGGTAAATTAAAACGCCACGTAGCGACACATTATGCAAAACGGGCAAAAAAAGGGGGAGAAATGGCAACAGCAAAGAAAAAGGATCAGATTTTTAAAATTGCAAACCGTTCGGGCTATGCAATGATTAGTTGTAACCATTTAACAGAAGGCTTTACGATTTCTCAGGCTAAGGCACGGATGGAAAAGGCGTTGGCCAGAACGGAAAGAAAGAAAGCTAAAAAGAAAACAACGAAGAAAAAGCAAAGTAAAGTAAAGAAGTAAAGTATTAGGAGGCCGCGTGATTGGTTTTTTGTTGGTGCCGGTTTTTGTGGCGATTGGGTTGCGGCTGTGGATTCCAACCTTACCGGAGTAGGTTTTTAGAAAAAAGGAGGAAGACATGCTGAATATTGTGGGATGGATGTGTATATTGATCGGTATTGTTTCTTTGTTTCAACCGGAAAAGTTACGCAATAAAATGAAAAAACAAGGTGTTAAGAAATTGCGCAAAATCTTTTTCGGTATCGCTCTGGCGTTTGGGCTTTTTTTAATTAAGGGGGCGTGGGGAGTTCC
>JAGLHE010000207.1 GCA_023143685.1 Candidatus Omnitrophota bacterium | reverse complement strand
TTAACGAAAACCGGCAGTCAAAATATATTGTTAACAAAATTCTTGATCTTCGCCGGGAAGGGGTGCCGCTTGACGAGATAGCGGTTTTGTTCCGTTCCGGGTGGCATTCAAATGATTTGGAAGTTGAGCTTTCCAGTTACGGGATTTCGTTTTTAAAATATGGAGGGCAAAAATTTATTGAGGCAGCGCATATTAAGGATATTATGAGTTATTTGCGTGTTGCGCACAATTTGAATGACGAGGTGAGTTGGTTGCGGATGTTGATGTTGATGCGCGGAACCGGCCCCCGGTCAGCAGCGCAGATTGTTAAACAGGTTGTTTATGAACGTCGTGGGCTTAATGTTGATGAACAGATTTTAAAGAAGAAAGATAATGTTAAACGTTTGTTTGGCCTTTTAAAGCAGATTGATGTAAAGACGGAAACACCGGAAGAAATATTGCTGAAGGTTATGGGATTTTATTATCCTTTATTAATGGACAAATATGATGATTATGACAAGCGGATCAATGACCTGGATTCGCTGCAAGGGATCGCCGCGAGGTATAAGTCGGTGGAGCAGTTTTTGGCGGATATGGCTCTTGATCCTCCGGAAAAAACTATTGTGGATGCTAATGCTGATGAACGTGACCCGGACCATCTTGTCCTTTCGACCATTCATTCGGCTAAAGGGTTAGAGTGGCACACGGTCTTTGTTATTTTTGTGGCGGAAGGGTATTTGCCGTCGTACCGCTCGTTGGATAGCGAGGAGGCAATTGAAGAAGAGCGGCGGTTGTTTTATGTGGCCACAACGCGCGCGAAAGAAAATTTGATCCTCTTAAGGCCTCAAATGGACCGCAGCGCGAAGGGGCAATGGGATTCCACGTCAAGTGGTTACACGCGAATATCGCGGTTTTTAAACGAAGGGCAAATTTTAAGGAAGTTTGTGAAGCATGAAAGTGATTACGCGCGAGGGTATTCTTCTTCCGGGGGGATGCGCGCGGCAAGCGGATACGGGTACGGCCAGAAATTTGATGCACAGGAATTCTAAAGTGTATTATTCCTGAAATAAAGAGAGTTTAGATGCAGACAGTTATACGGTTTATAATTCAATTTTGTAATACCTATTTTGAGATACTGCTTGCAATAATGGTTTATTTGTTTATTGGGATGGCGGTTGTTATCGTGGCGGCGAAAATCCGCAATATATCGATTAAGGCCTTAAAGGGACGAGTGCAAAGTTTTATGTTCTTTCTGGTTGTCGGGGTTGAGGTCTTATTGGTTTTTTTGAGCGCGGCGATTTTTTTGTCGAATTTAGGAAAAAAACCAAAACTTGATTTAACTGCCCGTGTTTTAGCATCAACAGAATGGGTGAACGATGAGTTAGAGATTTATTTTATTGTAGACAAGGCGCTTGTTTCTATCCAGTCGAATGGGTCTGGTAGGCGAAATGTTTTTGAAGCGCGGGATGAGATTGTTGAGTACCATTTTTCGCCGGACGGAACAAAAATTCTGATATTAACAACTAAAGATTTGATCCAGCATAATCTTAAAGATTTAACGAGTGAAGTCATCGCGTCGCTGCACTTGCCGGAAACAGAAGAGCGGGTCGCGCTTAAAGGCGTTATTAACGGCATCCGCTGGGCACCGGATAATCAGAAGATCTGCTATCGTTTGGCCCGGTGGTCGCGGTATTCGTCACATGACCAATGGTATATTTATGATACACAAACAAAAACGAAGCAAGCAATCGTTAGCCCGGCAGTAAAGATTGCGTCGTTAGTTTGGGACAAAGATGCGGAGGACCTTTATTATATCTGGTTTGAGGCGCTCGATACATCGATCCGCGGGAATCCTTATGAAGTAAAGGTTTACCGTGTTTCTTCGGAGACATTAAAACCGGAACAAATTTTAAAATTTCCCTTTGACCAGGCGATTATCCCTGATGAGAATTTAGCGGTCAGAGGGGTTGATGTTTTTCGTGGAGCGGATGATTTATCTTTCGGCCGTTCAGGGAAGAAGAGGTATTCCTGGGTATCGGAACAAGGCCCTAAACTTGGGATTGATGAAGACGACATGTTGTACTATGTTCGTGACCGTTGGTGGAGGAGGCGTCTTTATCAGGTTCCGCGTGTTGTGGAAATCAGTGCTATTCCTAAGTATCAATATGATGGCGGCAAGTTAGCCATCCAGTATGTCCGATGGCTTCCGTCGGGGCGGTATGTTATTATGGAGCATCACTTTTACGGGGTTCTCATTATGGAACCGGAGACCGGGAAAATTGGAATTTTAGTTAATGAAAAGGGCAATACCTTCGGATGGTATTGAGAATATTCTGGGTTTTCGCTAAACCACGCGAAAATAATAGAGAGGAATGAGTTTTATGAAATTAAGCAGGCCGTTAGTTATTTTAGACTTGGAAACCACAGGAACGTGGATTGATAAAGACAAGATTGTTGAAATCGGAATGATCAAGTGTTTCCCTGATGGAGAAAAACAAATATATGAAAAGAGAGTCAATCCCGGGATGCCGATACCAAAGGAATCACGAGAGATCACAGGTATCGCAGATGAGGATGTGAAAAATGCTCCATATTTTGCAAGCATTGCTGATGAGGTGCTCGCGTTCCTGGAGGGGGCGGACATTGGCGGATTTAATATTCAACGATTTGATTTGCCGCTTCTCGCTCGAGAATTTTCTTCAATCGGAAAGACGTTTTCCTGGCAGTTACGTACTGTTTATGATGCCCAGAAAATTTATCACGTGCATGAAAAGCGCGATTTAACCGCTGCGTATAAATTTTATTGTGATAAAGATTTGGTGGGGGCCCACGCAGCCTTGGCGGATAGTGAGGCAACACTGGATGTGCTTTCGTCTCAGCTTTCAAAGTATGGCGGGGGGGATGACGCGATTGAGGCACTTAAAGAGTTTGATTATCAGCAGCGCAATGAGTTTTATGATACCGGCCGGCGAATCCGATGGTGGAATGGTGATCTGTATATGATGTTTGGGAAGTATGCGCGTAAAGAAAGTTTAAAAACTGTCGCTAAAATAGATCGGGCTTACCTTCAGTGGATCTTATCACAAAAATTTAGTGATGAAGTGAAAGACCTTGTTGAGGGTGCCCTGGAAGGAAATTTTCCTGTATATGAAGAGTGGGTGAAAGAGATAACCAGGTGAAAATAATTTAGGGAGGGTGAAAAGTAACCGATGAGTTACTGCTCCGGGCGAACAGTGCAAGGTATCCCGTGCTCAAACATCTTCGCTTCGCTTCGAAACTGCGCGCGGGACACCTCACCCCATTCACCCGGAGCAGTAACTCACCGGTTACGATGAAAATTTAATTGTATCTGTTTGATTTTGAGGTAAAATGCAAATATAGAGTAAGAAGGTGAAGCCGTTAAGCAGTAAACAAAGGGGATGAGAAAATGAAGAATCAAGGGCTGATTTGGGTTTTTGTTATTATTGTTGTTGGAGTTGTTTTGTTCGCGTTTAATTATTCGGGTAATGAGTTTATTTCTTTAAATGATATCTTTCCAGACGAAGACCTGTCTTCTTCAGGGATTGAATATGAATTTGTGGATTATGTTGAAGAAGAGGCCGCGGTTGAAGAAGCTTTAAAAGCAACAGAAGAAATTGAAGAGCCGGTCGCTGAAATTGCTAAGAAGGGTTCGGTGACTCAAGCCCCGATAGAAAAGAAAGTTAAAGAACCCGTAGTTGTTGAAAAGATTGCTAAACCTGCTACGACCCCCGCGCCTGAGGTGAAAAGTGCCGGTTTTTCAGATGTCCCGTTTACGATTCAGGTGTTATCTTCTAAAGATCGGACAAGTACTGAGAAGGTTCTGTCAAAGATCAAAAAAGAAGGCCACCCCGCGTATTTGGTGACAGCAAATTTAGGGGAAAAAGGAACCTGGCATCGTATTTATGTCGGTAAATTTTCTACCAAGGCTAAGGCGAAAGAGTATTTAGCGAAAGTCCAGACAGGATATAAAGG
>JAGLHE010000206.1 GCA_023143685.1 Candidatus Omnitrophota bacterium | reverse complement strand
AAACCTTTTTTACTTCCTCAAGCAACCGCTGTTTCATATCATCATATGTGGCATCTTCTGTCTGTGAACCAAAACCCAAAGACCCCTTTGACCGCAACATATCTGCCCCGACATTGGATGTCATAAGAATAATGGTATTACGAAAATCAACCTTGCGGCCCAAACTATCCGTCAACCTTCCCTCTTCAAAAACCTGAAGAAGCAGGTTAAAAACATCCGGATGTGCTTTCTCGATCTCATCCAAAAGAACGACAGAATACGGTTTGCGCCTCACTTTTTCCGTTAACTGTCCACCTTCCTCATATCCAACATACCCGGGTGGCGCACCTATTAAACGCGATACATTAAATTTATCCATATATTCCGACATATCAATTTGAATCAAGGCATCGGCATCGCCAAACATAAACTCAGCTAATTTTTGAGCCAATAATGTTTTTCCAACACCTGTCGGGCCTAAAAACACAAACGACCCGATCGGACGACGAGGATCCTTAATCCCTGCCCGTGAACGCCGGACAGCTCTCGCAATAGCACTAATAGGCTCCGCTTGACCGATCACGCTCTTCTTCATCTGGCCTTCCATGTTAAGAAGCTTTTCACTTTCTTTCTGCTCTAAACGCACAAGAGGAATCCTTGTCCACTGTGAAATCACTTTTGCAATCTCTTCTTCCCCTAACGTCACCGTCACCTCGTCACGGGCCTTAGTCCATTCTCCTCTCACTTTTTCTAACTTCTCACGGACAGACCGCTCTTCATCACGCATCGACGCAGCTTTCTCAAAATCTTGACTCTTAATGAATGACTCTTTTTCATTCTTTAGATTTTCAATTTGACTTTCTAAATCCTTAATTTCTACCGGGATATCCATCGCCTGCAACCGTGCGCGAGAACCTGCCTCATCTAAAATATCCACAGCCTTATCCGGCAACGCACGGCCGGAGATATATCGTTCCGACAACTTTACAGCTGCCTCTAAAGCCTCATCAGAAAACTTCACCCTGTGATGTGCTTCGTATTTATCCCGCAGTCCCTTCAAAATCTGCACTGCTTCATCCACAGAAGGAGGGTCCACCATAATCGTTTGAAATCGTCTTTCTAAAGCAGCATCTTTTTCAATATGCTTACGGTATTCATCCAGTGTCGTTGCCCCAATACACTGAATTTCTCCCCGGGCTAATGCCGGTTTTAGAATATTTGCGGCATCAATCGCCCCTTCTGCTGCCCCGGCACCGACTAATGTATGCAGCTCATCAACAAACAAAATAATCTTTCCTGAACGCTTAATCTCATCCATAATCGCTTTAATACGCTCTTCAAATTGGCCACGATACTTAGTTCCGGCAATCATGAGAGCTAAATCGAGAACTATAATACTTTTGTCACGCAAAAGTTCAGGAACATTACCGTCTACGATAAGCTGCGACAACCCCTCAACAATAGCAGTCTTTCCAACACCCGCTTCACCAAGAAGAACAGGATTATTCTTGGTCCGACGACTTAAAATTTGCACAATCCTTTCAATCTCTTCTTGCCGGCCAATCACAGGATCAAGCTTTCCCTCTTTCGCGAACTTGTTAAGATTGCGGCCATAAGCATCAATCGCCGGCGTCTTCCCCTCTTTGACCTGCTGTTCCTGCACGCTAAATCCGGGGATACCTGAACCCAACAAATCCATCACTTCATTACGTAACCGCCCGATATCTAATCCGAGATTTAAAAGAACGCGATACGCCATACCTTCACCTTCTTTAACTAGCCCGAGCAAAAGATGTTCTGTTCCGATATAATTATGCCCTAACGCTCTGGCTTCTTCTGCCGAAAGCTCTAAAGCTTTTTTTGAACGTGGAGTAAAAGGGATATCGCCCAATACTTGTGTTTGCGGGCCGGGCCGTACAAGTTTTTCAACTTCAATCCGGATCGTTTCTAAATCCAATCCCAATTTTTGCAAAACAGCGGCCGCGACACCTTCTCCTTCCCGAATAAGGCCTAACAAAAGATGTTCTGTCCCGATATAATCATGATTAAAACGCCGCGCTTCTTCTTTGGCGTAAACAATAACTTTTCGTGCACGTTCTGTAAATCTGTTAAACATTTAAACCCCTCCTAATTTCTCTCGAATTAAACTTGCCCTTTTTGTATCTCGTGCTGATGCTGAGAGTTTTTTTCCTTCAATTTTCTGCAGATGCGCAGGCTGGATCGTAATAAATAATTCGTTCACAACCCTGCGGTCAAGGTCCTTCAGGACATCTAAATCAATTCCCATACGAACCATGGACAACAATTCAACTGTTTCCTGGCTCGAAATAATATACGCGCTTTTCAAGACCCCCAGAGACCTGAAAATTTTGTCTTCCAGCATCGGTTTATTTTGCACCATCAAGGCCTGCCGGGCCTGGATTTCCTGCTCAATAACCTGTTTAAGAAGGCCGTTGATGTTTTGAAGAATTTCCTCTTCACTATGCCCTAAAGAAACCTGATTCGATATCTGATAAAAATTTCCCTGGGCCTGAGTTCCTTCGCCATAAAACCCACGTGAAGCAAAACTCAATTTTGCAATCGCGGACAACACTTTATTGATCTGCTTTGTCATCACCAAAGCAGGCAGATGCAACATCACAGACCCCCGCATAGCCGTACCTGTATTGGTCGGACACGCCGTTAAATACCCCCATCTCGGCGAGTAAGCAAAATCCAGTCTTTTAGACAAAGCGTCATCAATAGAATTAATAATCTTCCATGTTTCATTCAGATTTAAGCCGGATTGCATGACCTGAATACGCATATGGTCTTCTTCATTGACCATCACCGATAAAATCTCTTCATCAGAAACGATCAAAGCTTTTCCCTCTGTATTCATTGAATGCTCATGGCTCATCAAATGACGTTCAATCAAAAACTGTTTATCAATATTGTCCATCTCATGAATCTTGAATGTCGTGGATTTCTTGAAATAGTCAATTCCCGAGACAGCTTCTTCAACCGTTTCTAAAATTGAAATTGAGCCTTTTTTGGTTGCACGATTTGGAAAGGGCTTTTGCGCCAAATTACGCGCTAACCGAATTCTTGACGACATCACAATATTAGAATGCGGCCCTGTCCCTCGCAGCCACTCTCCGGTATGATAAATAAGGTCATCTAAACGCATTATGATTTATCCTCTTGTTCCATGCCACGAATTTTATCGCGAAGCTCTGCAGCTTTTTCAAAATCCTCCCGCGCGATAGATTCCTGCATTTCATGCTTAATATCGTTTATTGTTTCAATTTCTTTTTTATGCGCAACAGGGATCGACCCTGGTGCTTTACCAAGATGACGATTTGATCCGTGAATCTTCTTCAGCAAATTAGCTAAATGCGATTCAAACTCTGTGTAACATTCGCTGCAACCAAGCCGTCCCATTTTCTTAAATTCCTCATAATCTAATTTACAATTTGCACAAGCCAATGTCGTCTGTTCTTTATCTTTAACCTGTTTGCCGAAATCCGCCAGACCTGCCAGAAGATCCGACAACCCGAATTGCTGTTCCATCTGCACACTTTTTGTGCGCGCGCATTCTTCACACAGATGCATTTCTGACATTTGTTCATCCACAATTTCCGTTAAATGAACAGTTGCTTTTTTCTTTCCGCAAATATCACACTGCATGATTTATCCTCTCTGATTAATATTTTACTCCATCTTTGCACGTAACACCCTTAAAAAGTTGCATCATTTTGTTTGTCACTTTGCCTGGCTTTCCGTCAGCGATCAAACGCCCATCCACCTTTACAACCGGGATAATTTCCGCGGCTGTTCCAGTTAAAAAACATTCATCAGCATTATACACTTCATGACGCGTCATTTGCCCCTCATAAACTTTAATCTTGCTTTTTTCAGCCAAGGCCATAATCGTATCTCGTGTGATGCCGCGCAACCGTCCTTGTGAAGGCGTGGACAACACACCCTTTTTCACAATAAAAATATTGTCACCCGTGCATTCCGCAACAAAGCCATGCGCATCCAGCATAATCGCTTCACAAAAACCTGACGTACCGGCTTCAATCTTCGCTAGAATATTATTTAAATAATTCAATGATTTCAACTGAGGATTTAAGGCTTCCGCATGATTCCTGACCGTCGGGACTGTAATAATTTCCATCCCCTTTTTATACAAACTTGCCGGATACAGCGCAATCTTGTCCGCAATAATAATAATTCCCGGGGCACCATAACATTTACGTGGATCAAGGCCTAAATCACCCTCACCCCGTGTCACAACAACACGGATATACGCGTCTGTAAGTTTGTTAATCTTCAATGTATCCACAACCGCTTTGATCATTTGCTTTTTTGTTAATGGAAGCTGAATCATCAATGTGTGCGCTGTTTCGTAGAGCCGATCCACATGCTCTTGCAATTTAAAAACCAACCCATTGTAAGAACGGATTCCTTCAAACGCCCCGTCTCCATAAAGGAGGCCGTGATCAAACACTGAAATCTTTGCGTCTTTTTTTGCCACAAATTTGCCGTTAAGATAAATTTTCATTCTTCCCTCCAATTTAACCCAAAATCCGGGTTCAAACAACCGCCATCAAACAACTTGGCCATCTTTTAAATAAACAATTCGATGCGCGCGCTGCGCGATATTTTCATCATGCGTAACAACAATAATTGTCTGTTTATTTTTTTCGTTCAATGCCATCAACAAATCAATGATCGCTTGCCCGCTGGCTGAATCCAGGTTGCCCGTCGGTTCATCACAAAAAATAATTTTTGGATCATTGATCAAGGCACGCGCAATAGCCACTCGCTGCTGCTCGCCACCTGATAGTTCAAAAGGTTTGTGCTCCATCCTCTCTTGCAATCCGACACGATTAAGAAGATTGCGCCCACTCTCTTTAACCGACTCCGGATTATCTAAATTCTGAAAAACTAATGCCGGTAAAATAACATTTTCTAAAGCTGTAAATTCAGGCAACAGATGATAAAACTGAAAAATAAATCCAATGTCTTGATTACATGCCCGTGCCCGCTGCTTATTATTCAAACGATAAATATCCTGATTATCAAAAATCACATTCCCGTCATCGGGTTTATCCAGGCCACCTAAAATATGAAGCAAAGTTGATTTTCCTGCCCCGGATGGACCAACAATGGCAACCATCTCGCCTGCTGAAACATGAAAATCAATTCCTTGTAAAACATGCAACTGTTTAGCTTTACGGTCGTAAATTTTATGAATATTCTTTGCTTCAATCACAAGAAAGTTCGCCTTTTAACTCTGCAAGCTCACGTCTTCTTTAGCTGACGTGTAGAAAAGTATG
>JAGLHE010000205.1 GCA_023143685.1 Candidatus Omnitrophota bacterium | reverse complement strand
GCCCGAGAAAAAGAGGTGATAATATGAATGTTAAAGCTGTGACAATTATTTTATCAGTAATGTTTTTGGTTTATATTGTGGATTTGGTCCGGCGGGAGAAGCTGACTTTTAAATACGCGTCTGGGTGGATATTATTAATTGTTTTAGCGATATTCGCTGCGATATTTGATGGCCTTGTTTTTCGGTTGTCCGAGCTTTTGGGATTTCAGCTGCCAAGCAACTTTATTTTCTTCAGCGTTTTATGCGGTTTTGTTTTTGTGAGTTTGCTTTTAACCATATTTTTATGCCAGCAAAGCAACCGTAACGAACGAATGGCACAGAAAATCGGCATCCTCGAACACGAGATTGAGCAGATTAAGAAGCAGAAAACAGATGACAGATAACAGAAGACAGAAATAATTTTTAGATACTATGTCAAATCAAGATCTTCCTAAAGATACAGATTGGAATCATTTCTGGGGCCGCGAACAGTCTGAAAAGTTTCAGCAGATAAGCTGGTCCAAACGAAGGATTCTCAGTATTTTGCAACCCTATATGAAAGCGGGACAAAAGGCTTTAGATGCCGGATGTGGCAGCGGTTTTTTTTCAAATATATTCTGTGAAAATGATTTAGAGGTTTTCTCGCTGGATTATTCTAAAAACGCTTTAGAAGTGGCTGAAAAAATTACGCAAGGCCGGTCCAGGCTTGTGCAAGCTGATATGTTGCAAGATGATTTGAGTCAGATAATAAAGGAGCCTGTTGATATTATTTTCTCAGATGGGCTTTTTGAGCATTTTTCGCAAGAGGATCAAGACAAGATTATGCGCAATTTAGTGCAGGTTTTGGCTAAAAATGGCGTAATTGTGACATTTGTACCGAATAAATGGTCCCCGTGGGAATTAATCCGGCCATTTTTTATGCCTGGAATAGAAGAAGAACCGTTTGTGATTAAAGAACTTGTTGATTTAAACGAACGCAATGGCCTGAAGGTCGTTGAAAAAGGCGGGATCAACACAATCCCGTTTCGCCTTTCCCCAGACCGCCTGATCGGCCAGACGTTTGGGATGTTGCTTTATACAGTTGCGCGCAACTAATAGCGTTCAACGTGCCACGAACAACGAATTGTAGGGGCCGACCACTGTGTCCATTTAGAGCATTTGGAATGAGAAAAATTATATCGAGCATATTGATTGTTGTTATGTTGTCCGGGTGTGCGGCGACAATGTCGGAAAGAGATTTGCGTATAGCCGAGAGGGTTGACCCTTCGATCATCCAATATCGAAAAGTATTGAATAGGTCGCGCTCAGCCGGTGTGGTGATTCTAGACCGTATTGAAAAGATTCCCGGGAATAAGACCCCTGTTGTTTTTTTAGTGCACATTCCCCTTATGCTTGCTTCTTTACCCATTGGTATTGTTCTGGCTCTCTGTGGTGTCGAGCAAAAACAATATAAATATGTTTTTGAGCTTCAGCCTGAGTACAAAGAAGGTGTAGATGCAGCGATTCGACAGGTTTTACCTGCGGGTGTTAAAGCCAGCACTGCGTTGAATATAAGCGAAGATTTAAAAATTAATTTGGTTGTTAGGGGACATTTGCTTGAGGGGAAGTCTCCTGATAGTGAGGATCCGTATGTTCGGGGGAATTACGGGTCTCATGATGCACTGACGCGATTATCACAATATCGAACAGCCCGGATTATAAAAGCCTTGGTTTTTGATAAAGAGATTGATGATATTTATAAGGACATTTTCGGGATTTCGGTGTATGTTCGGCACGGGGTTCGGACAAAAATAGTTCATGTTATGCATGGGAGGTCTATTCCGGGAGGGTCATCTAATTCTGCGCGGACTATATATTCGATTTATGTCCCAGTTCAAAAAGTTGTGTCGCAAGGCGAACAAGTTGTCGAAGAGGAAATTGTAGGGTTGTGGGACGTCTTTTATAATGATATCCCTAATTTGCATTTTAGTACAAGTTATTATTAGTAAACGGATGCGAGGACACACCTGTTTTTATGTCTAAACAAATTTCCATCATAATTCCCGCGTATAATGCGGAAAGAACTATTTCTAAAACGCTTGAGCGTGTCTTTGCGTGTATGCCCCCTGATGGTACACAGTCCGAAGTCATTGTTGTTGATGACGGGTCCACAGACCAAACTGCTGAAATAGTCAGGGGTTTCGGTTCTGTTAAATATGTATACCAGGAAAACAAGGGTCCGGCCGCTGCCCGTAACCGCGGCCTTCGCGAAGGTCAGGGCGATATTGTCTTTTTTACAGATTCAGACTGCCTGCCGCAATCGGATTGGCTTGAGAAAATGTTCCCGCATTTTCAAGGCCCTCAAGTAGGTGTTGTATGCGGAAGCTACGGGATCGCTAATCCGCAAAGCGTGCTTGCCCGCGGAATTCACCAGGAAATTTTGTTTCGTCACCGCACACTCATGCCGCAATATCCAAAGGTGTTCGGCAGCTATAACTTCGCGGTCAGAAAAAATGTTTTTGAGGAGGCTGGCGGGTTTAATGAGACGTATCCGCATGCCAGCGGTGAAGATAATGATCTGGCGTACAAAATTTTAAATAAAGGTCATAAGATTTATTTCGAGAAAGAATCCTTTGTAGATCACCACCACCCCGAACGCCTGCCTAAGTATCTTAAAGAGCAATTCCGCCACGGGTTTTGGCGCGTAAAAATGTACGCGGATCATCCTGCAATGAGCAAAGGAGATGATTACACATTCTGGAAAGATATGGCAGAGGTACCGCTTTCTTTGCTTGTCCTTGTTGGGTTGGCTGGTTCGTTTTTTTGTGCGCCTGCCGGTTACGTTTTTAAAATTTCATTTTTATGTCTGTTATGTATTGAGCTTTTTTATGCGAATCGTTTTTTGAAAAATATAAACGAAAAAATGTCGTACGCCTTTGTGATGTTTTTGCGGTCCTTCGCGCGCATGTTTGGGTTTTTATCGGGAGTGGTTAATACGGTAGTTTTGTTTTGTGTGAAAAAAAATAATGACAAAAAATGACACGGAAGTAGTAAAAAATAAATTATTTTTAACAAATTATTAAAAAATTTTATCTGCCGGTTTTCATCTTTTCATTTCTCTTCGGAAAACCCATATTTTCTTTTCTTATTAAATAAAAAAAAGTTATTAAATTATTTGGCAGAGGTATTACCTGTGTTAAAATAAATTTATATTTTAGTAAATTAATGGATTATTTATAAATTAATAATAGGTATATGGTGCTCAAAAAATTATGGCTTATTACACCACTCTAGGTTTTGACAGAGAACCTTTCTCAACAAGTCCGGACCCCCGGTTTTTTTATTTAACTAAAGAGCACGACTTGGCGTTGACTAATATTATGATTGAGTTGCATCTTAAACGCGGCCTTTCTGTGATCTTTGGTGACATCGGAACCGGTAAAACCAGCCTTTCGCGCATGTTGGTGCAAGAGTTGAACCAGCGTCCCAACATGCTTTTTCATATTGTTTTAAATCCCGTATATACCGACGAGAAACAGTTTTTGACATCCTTAATCCGCAACTTTGACGTCGGGTCTCAGATGGGCTTTGATCCTTCGCGTTTAGATCTTCTGGAGTTGCGCGACGCGTTTGAACGGTTTTTGATCCATAAAACACTGGAGGAAAAACAGACGGTTGTCTTGATCATTGACGAGGCGCAGAAGCTCGACATGGCAACGCTGGAAACACTGCGTGTGTTGTTGAACTTTGAGACGAATGAATTCAAGCTTTTACAGCTTGTTTTGTTAGGGCAGGTTGAATTGTACCCGAAGGTCGCGGGGATGCCGAACCTGATGGACCGGATCAGTTTCCGTTATACATTAAATCCGTTAGATGCCAAAGAGACGAAAGAGCTTATTGATTTTCGTATAAAGACAGCCGGGTATAACAGCCGAATGGACGTTTTTCTGGATGAAGCCGTAGGCGAGATTTATAATTATACCCGAGGGTATCCGCGTAAGATTACACGGCTTTGTCACCAGCTGCTTAAAGAATTGATTTTGCAGAATCAACACGCCATTGACCGTGAGATGGTTAAAGAGATGATTGCGAAAGAAGAGGCTTTTGGCTTTGATAATTTCAATATGCCGGGCTCGCCGAAACAAGGGACAAAAGAGCAATATGCTTATGGAGTGCGACCTTTCTCCGGGAGAGGGTTGATATAGCGCGCAACTTTTAGCGTGCAACGTACAACGCGTAGCCCGTTACACATTTTCGTACGTCGTACTTCGAACCTCGTACATAACAGTTCTAACTAACTATGGCTGAAGAAACCGCTGAACAAAAATTACTCAAACTTATTCAAGAGGCTGATTCGGGTGAAGAATCTGTAGCAGAGCCGGCTCCTGAACCTTTGGCAAGTGTTGAGGCAGAAGCCCCTGCGCCTGAAGCGCAACGTCTCTTCGAGGCTGTCCAGGGAGGGCCGGGTGCTGCTCCCGGGGCTGTTTCGCTGTCTTTGCCTCCGTTTGTGCTTAATTTTATAGCTTTTTTCCGTGGGCCTATAGGTGTTGCAGAAATTAATAAGATTCTTTTTGTTTTTATTGTGGTTGTAGGAACATTTTTTGTGATGGATTTTATGCGAGGGATGGAGCTTAGTCAAGGAGATGTAGATATTCGGGTGCGGACTAAGATAGATATAGGCACAAAAGGTGTTATCCCGCAAGTAAAAGGGGCCTCGGAGTATAAAAATTTGGTTTCCAAGCGAAATGTTTTTCAGCCCTATGAACGCAAAGTGGTTGATGAAACAGAGCTGGAAGATGAATTGATGCAGGAAAACAGGCTTATTTCAGAGCAAGTCAAAAATTTGAAGTTAGTGGGGATTTCCTGGCTTGATACGCCGGAAACCGCTTCAGCAATGATTGAGAATACAATCAGTGGCGTGACCTATTTTTTGCGGAAAGGGGAAACGCTTAACAATGTGGTGGTTGAAGGGATTTATTCCGAAAGCATTATTGTGTCTTTCCAGGGTGAAGAACTGGAACTTGAATTATGAAAAAATTAATTCTATTGAGTCATAAAAAGGCATCTTTTGCGGTGTTCCTTTTGGGGTTCTGTTTTTATGCCTCGCCTTTTGTCCTGGCGCAAGGCAGCCAATTCAATCCCAAACCTATTATTATCGAAAAAATAACAGAAGATCTGCCGGCCCGTTTGAATCGGGAAATCACACTTGATGTGCGAGAGATGAATGTTGTTGATGTTATAAAGTTTTTGGCGCTTAAAGGTGATTTTAATATGGTTACGAGCAAGCAGGTCGCGGGGCGTGTGACCTTGTACTTGAAAAACGTCTTGATCAAAGATGCCCTGGATATTGTTCTTATTTCAAATCACCTTGCTTACAATGTTGAACGTGACGTGATTCATGTTATGTCCGCGGTAGAGTATGAGGTTCTGTTGGGCAAACGGTTTAATGATAAGACCGAGGTTGAGATCATCAAACTTGATTATGCCCGGCCGAGTTATGTTTTGGCGGCTTTAGACAGCATCAAAAGTAGTTGGGGCCGGATCATTATTGATGAGGATACAGGAACGGTTGTGCTTATCGACACGGATCAGTCGTTAAAGGCGATGAAAGCCGCGATTGCAGAAATGGAAAGCCCGTTAGATGTGATTGTTTATCCTTTGCAATATGCGCAGGCGGAGTTGGTGGCTATGAGATTTAAAGCACGGATTGACGCCCACGCGGTAGGATCTGTGACCGTGGATGAAAGGACGAACAAGTTGATTGTCCGCGCATTTCCCGGGAGACGGGAAGAATTGGAAAAATTGATAAAGAGCCTGGATGAGCCGACCAAAGAGGTCTTGATTGAAGCTAAGGTGATGCAGGTTGTGTTTAAGCCGGAACTCGATTTCGGAATTGATTGGAATTTGGATTTTCGCAGCAGTTCGGAAAAGCAACTGCAGAAGCTGCAATTTAATAATATTTTGATGGATGAGGATAGTTTGTCGTCAAGCAGCAATTTGTTTTCGAAATATGGAAGAATTAGTTTTGGGGATTTTGATACGGATCAATTCCAAATGACGATTCGGGCCTTAAAGCAGGTGAGCACAACCAAGATTTTATCAAATCCAAAGATATTGGTGACAAATAACGAAGAAGCTAAAATTCATGTAGGGGACACGGTTCCGTATATTATCTCGACAACATCCGGAACAGGCGACAATGCGATCACCAGTGAAGAGGTTCAGTTTGTGGATGTGGGGCTGAAGTTGAATGTCACCCCAACGATTAATGATGACGGGTTTGTGACGATGCTGTTGATGCCGGAAATTTCAACGGTTGTTGGCCAAATTTCGTCGCAAGGCGGCGGGATCCCACAGGTTAATAAGACGAGTGTTGCTACCAAGGTAATCGTTAAAGATGGCATGACCGTTGTTTTGGGTGGGCTGAAGAAAGAAAATAAGATAAATATTCGTAAAGGTATACCCGGGTTGATGGATTTACCGGCTATCGGGAAGCTTTTTGGTAGCGTTGAAGACACTATTGAGGCGACTGAGATCGTGATTTTTATCACACCGCATATTGTGACGCAAGGAGAAGCTGTTGAAAAGATTCGCGGCACAATTAAGCCATTTAAAAAATAAATTTTAGCATAAAACGTGTTGTTTTTTCGAAAATATTCTAAACGGAGATAGCTCGTGAGAAAGAAAATGACTGGATCTTCCTTTGTGTGCAGGGTGGGGATTAGTATTTTTTGTGGAGGTGTTTTAGCGGGAGGTGTGTATCCTGTTCAGGGAGAAGAGGTTTTTGTTCTGGAATCAAAGGTGGATTTGGATCAATTTTCTCCTTCCGGCGAGGGTTTGGATGGGGGCGTCCGGATTTCTGATGAGGTGAAAGGGCTTGAAATTAAACAAGATCAGCTTATTCAGATGAGTCGTAGTCTGCGGCATGTCCTTGAGGAAAATGAGCGGTTACGGACTGAAAATGAGGATATGGGTGCGCAATTACGCACCCTTCGCGGACAGCGAAACATTGAAGAAATGCGCGCAGATTCTGTGATGGAAGAAAGAGATGTTTATCAAAAACAGGCAGAGCAAGTGCTTGTATTAAATGAACAAATACAAAAGAATTTAGAAGAGTTGCGCGAGCACGCGTTGAAAGAAAGAGAGGATTGGCAGAAGAAGGTTGCGGCACTTGAAAAATTTTCAGAAGAACAAGGACAGAAACGGGAAGAAGAAAAAAAACAGTTTTTCGCTTTGCCGGCAGGCGAAGAAAAGTTAGTTGTTGATACCGGGAATGAAGATGTTGTGCGGATGATCCAATTGTTAGACCAGGAAAGCAAGCGCATGAATGTCGACGAGGCAAAGGTACACTACAATATGGGGAATATTTTTTTTAATCAAGGAAAATATGAGCAAGCGGTTGGAGAATATCGGGAAGCTGTCCGTCTTGTTACGGATGATGCGAGCGCGCATTTTAACTTGGCGTTTGTTAGTGATGAATATATGCATGACTATGATACGGCTTTGAAACATTATAAAAAATATTTAGAACTTAACGAAAATGCGGATGATGTGGAAATGGTGAAAGAAAAAATATTCAGTTTGGAAGTACTCATCGGCTCGCGAATTGACTCTCCGTTGGAAAAAGACTGGGCTGCCTTCGAC
Source organism: Candidatus Omnitrophota bacterium (assembly GCA_023143685.1). Lineage (GTDB taxonomy): Bacteria > Omnitrophota > Gorgyraeia > Zapsychrales > JANLHA01 > JAGLHE01. Next base: position 1,539 of record JAGLHE010000205.1, on the reverse strand, counting down.
GAGGAAATGAAGTCAAAGCAGACTTCCCGGTAAATCCTCGTCGAGAATTGTTGTTTTTTGCTTTTCAGTAGAAAATCCTCGTAGTTTTCACACCTTTGTTTTGACTCTAACTAAATTTGACTTTGCCGGTTGTGATAGGTGATACTTTAATCAGGAGGGATGGGGGATCGGTGGCGTTTGGAGATGGGGGTAAAGATTTCTGGAGAAAGAGTTGCTGTCTTTTTTTTGTGTTTTGAATTCGTTTTTTTGTGCGAATTTTCCTGAGATTCCGGAAAATTGTTAAATAAATTTTCCTGAAAAGCGGAAATGCTTTCTCTCCTCGGCAAAATGCCGGTAGTCGCCTTCCAAATCCTTCCAAATCCTTCCAAAAAAGTAAATAACTGCTTGGAAAATAAAGCACTTATGTTAAAATTAGATTATGATTTTTTCCGAAATCAAAAGGGCCAGCGTTTTAATTATTGACCACTTATTATAATAATCTATATAATATAAAATATTTTTAAAATATATTTTTTTTTATTTAAAAAATGATTAATATTCTTATATATCTTAAAATTTTGCTTATTTATTTATTTACTAATACTAATACTCCAAAAGGAGTTTTAAGCACAATAGTAATTTTTAAAGATAATTTCCCGGGCAGAAAAAAATCCGTATGGGAATATCTGCTGACAACTGTCATAAACAAGAATGGTTTTGTTGTTTTTGCTGCTGTTGTTTGTCTGTTTTTTATCTTGCCTGTTTGCGCTTTTGCCCAAGAGCAAACACCTTCCCCAGGAAGAAAATCCATCGTTATTGAGCACCCCGCTGAAACTTTAAAAGACCGCCTTGCGCGTGAAATCACAATTGATATCCGCGAAATGAACGCGATTGATGTGCTGAAATTTTTGGCGCTTAAAGGGGATTTCAACGTGATTACAAGCCGGCAGGTTGCAGGCCGCGTCACGCTGTATCTCAAGAGTGTCACGATTTATGATGCCCTGGAAATGGTCGCGATATCAAATAACCTTGCTTATCATTTTGAAAATGACATTGTGCATGTGATGTCCGCGGCAGAGTACGAGGCTTTGTTCGGCAAACGGTTTAATGATAAAACCGAGGTCGAGATCATCAAGCTTGATTATGCCCGGCCGAGTTATGTTTTGGCAGCTTTGGACGGCATTAAAAGCAATTGGGGCCGGATCATCATTGATGAGGATACAGGAACAGTTGTGATTATAGACACCGCGCAGTCTTTAAAGGCGATGAAGTCGGCTATCGAGGAGATGGAAAGTCCGTTAGATGTGATTGTTTATCCTTTGCAATATGCGCAGGCGGAATTGGTGGCTATGAAATTTAAAGCACGGATTGACGCCCACGCGGTAGGATCTGTGACCGTGGATGAGCGAACAAATAAGTTGATTGTCCGCGCTTTCTCTGGCCGTCGGGAAGAATTGGAGAAATTGATAAAAAGCCTGGATACGCCGACCAAGGAAGTCTTGATTGAAGCTAAGGTGATGCAGGTTGTGTTTAAGCCGGAATTGGATTATGGGATTGATT
>JAGLHE010000204.1 GCA_023143685.1 Candidatus Omnitrophota bacterium | reverse complement strand
CGAGCAACCAAAACTATCAAGCGAGCTTATTTTGTGATAAAAGAATTTCAAAGGGTTGTTTTTTTTGTTCTTATCTTCGGGGTGTTTAGTGTGCCTTTGGCAGCCGCGGAAGAACTTTTTTCATTTGTTGGTGATGTGGACTTCTCAAAGGCGGTGTTGTCTCTTACTGTTGATACGCAGAAAAAAAGTACAGTTGCTCTTCAGGCAGGCAGGGTTAGTGAACATATGTTCCGGTTTTCTTTTGAGGCGGAACATTTAGCGTTGAGGTCCTTTGATATTTCAACCGTTTTGGAGGGGGAGATCGAAATCCTTCCCTGGAAGACAGAGCAAGGGTTGAAGGGAAAGATTTGGAGTAAATATACATTAGTTAACTACAAACCTGTTCAGGAACTTTTTGGTCATTTTGAGATAAAAAAGGGAACTCTTTTTTTACATTCATTAATTTTGGGATCGTTAGATTGTCAGGGTACAATACAATTTGTCGCGCCGTATAAAATTGATCTTTTGATAAAATTGACTTCTGTTCAGATGAAAGATTTCATCCATTTTTTTACAAAGAAAAAGGACGAGTCTGCGCAGGGCTATGTCGACGGAGAAATTAAGTTGGGAGGGGTTCCGGGGCAAATGAGCGTTAAAGGAACGTTGTCCTCGTATAACGGTGTTGTAAAGGAAAAGGAATATCAAAGCATTATTCTTAATCTTTTCGGCATATATCCTGTTATGCGTGTCGCGGATACGGTTGTCGCGCAGCCGGACGGGTTAACGTTCAGCGTGACAGGGGATGTTGATTTGCGTTCTCCGGAGGGTTTTTCGAAACAGATTAAGGCCTTGACTCGTAAGCCGCTTGTTTATGAAAAAGGAGAGAATTTGGAGTGGACACTTAAGCGTGTTCGGGATGAGGATAACGCCGGGACCATTGAGATAAAATATTTGAAACGTCAAGGGGACGATCTTTCAACGTTGTCAGAAGAAGATTCCGATATGTTTGGGTTTGAACGGAGAGTTGAATTTTAGAGATAAGGGATGACAGGAGTAGCGTTGTGGGCATGTTAAATTTTTTAGTAAATTCAGATCGGATCATGGTTCGTTTTCTTCGGTATGTGGGGCAGGTCTCTCTTCTTTTTTGTCATACCCTTTATTGGACTTTTACTTCATCCTTTCATTCAAAGCGATTTTTTAATCAGGCTAAAATTGTCGGGGTAGAAAGTTTTTTTATCGCGGTTTTTGTCGGGTTTTTCATTGGGGTGATTATGGCTCTGCAGATGGCCTATCAAATGATGCAGCTTTCAGCGGAAATTTATATCCCGAATGTTGTGGCTGTTTCGATTACGCGTGAGCTAGCGCCTGTTTTAACGGCTCTTATTGTGGCTGGAAGAATCGGCGCGGGGATGACAGCTGAAATCGGGTCAATGAAAGTTACAGAGCAGGTGGATGCGTTAACAGCTTTTGCTGTGAATCCTGTTAAATTTTTGGTTGTTCCAAGGTTTCTGGCGTTAACATTAATGCTTCCGGTTTTAACGATTTTTGCGGATCTTTTTGGGATTCTGGGTGGATTTATTATTTGTGTTTTTAAATTAGGAATTACCGCTCCGATGTTTGTAAATATGGTTACGGAAGCACTGGTCGTCAAGGATATTATGACCGGATTGATTAAGTCAGTCTTTTTCGGTATGACGATTGCAATGGTGGGGTGTCATCAGGGGTTGAGTGTGCGGGGAGGAGCCGAGGGTGTTGGCCGGGCAACAACGATTTCGGTTGTAACGTCGTTTATTATGATTATTATTATGGACTGTTTGTTTACGGTCATGTTTTTCTTTGTTTTTCATGCTTAGGAGGCTGTCCGAGAAAGAAATGAAACAGATATGATTGAAATTAGACATTTATATAAGATGTTTGGGGAAAGCCGGGTTATCAATGATTTGGATTTAACTGTGAGAGCCGGTGAGACAAAGGTTGTTATCGGGCGTTCAGGGGTCGGGAAAAGTGTTTTACTTAAATGCATCAATGGAATTTTAAAGCCGGACTATGGATCAATTCGTGTTGAGGGTAGAGAAGTTACGGGATTGAATGAAAAAGAATACAATAAAATTCGTATGGAGATAGGTATGGTTTTTCAAGGGGGCGCTTTGTTTGATTCGATGACTATTGAGGAAAATGTTGCGTTTGTTCTTAATGAGTTTATGGATTTAAGCCCCAGGGAAGTTCGCATTAAAGTAGAGGAGTGTTTGGCAATGGTTGGGTTGCATGGTATGGAGCATTTTTCTCCATCAGATTTAAGCGGAGGGATGAAAAAACGTGTGAGTATTGCGCGTGTTTTGTGTATGGAACCTAAAATGATTTTTTATGATGAGCCGACCGATGAGGTAGACCCTGTAACAGGAGACACGATTGATAATCTTATTATTAAATTGCGGGATCAGTTGAATGTCACCTCGATCGTTGTGACGCATGACATGAGTTCTGCCTATAAAGTTGCTGATAGCATTGCCATGTTGTATCATGGCCGATTAATCGCGGACGGCACCCCGGATGAAATCCGTAACTCTAAACATCCGGTTGTCCAACAATTTATTAATGGCAAAGCCGATGGTCCTATTGCGGATGAGGAAGCTCTTCTTGTCGGTAATGGACGCATGATTGAATAAGAAAGGAATACTTATGACTAAAGAGAAATATCTTGAATTAAAAGTAGGGGGGTTAGTTTTAGTTTCCTTTGTGCTTTTGGCAGCGTTTATTTTGTCGATTGGAGATTTCTCGATATTTGAAGAAGGTAAAACGTTAAACGTTACCTTTGAATTTGCTAATGGGCTAAAACGTTCCGCACCTGTCCGGGTGGCGGGTGTGGATGCCGGGGTGGTTAAGGATGTGCAGTTGTTTTTTGACAGCCAGGAAAACAAAACAAAGGTGAATGTTGTTGTATGGGTCCGTCAGGAAACGAATATCCCGATTGATTCCATAGCCATGATTAACCAATTAGGCCTTTTAGGGGAAAAATATTTAGAAATTGTCCCGGGGCTTAATATGCAAAAGTTTTTTAATGAGGGGGATGTTTTGGAGGGTATTGATCCGATTTTGCAGGAGAAAATTTCGCAACGTGTTGTTGAGGTGGCGGCTAAGTTGGAGGACGGGATTGAATCGATTAATCAGTTGATTAGTGATAAAGGAAGTCAACAGGCTTTAAGAAATACGTTAAGGCAGGTCAGTTCATTGTCAGAGGGCTTGAACGAAATTATTAATAATGGTGAAAATCAGGAGTCTGTGCGTCTGACATTGCAAAGGATGAGTTCATTAACAGAGCGCCTGGATCGTATTGTGCAACGGATTGAGGCCGGGGAGGGGACTGTAGGAAAGCTGCTTGCGGAAGAAAGGATCTATGATGATTTGCAGTCGCTTTCTTTAGATTTAAAGAATAATCCCTGGAAGTTGTTGTATCGGGCAAAGGATAAGAAAGATTAAGAGTTGCAGTATAGGAAAGTATAAAATAGACAACCATACTTTCTTACACGGCCGCATAGAAGATGTGAGCCGGTCAAAGATGAAAGGCGAACTTTCTTGTGAAAACAAAAATATTTTTTGTCTGCCAGAATTGTGGGAGTCAGTCACCGCGTTGGGCGGGGAAATGCCCGAATTGTGAAAGTTGGAATTCTTTTGTTGAAGAAGTTGTGGTTCCCCCTTCTGTGCAGGAGTCTCGACGAGGTGTTGTCCTGAAAGATAAGCCGGTGTTGCTGAAAGATGTCTCATCGCAGGAGGAAAAACGTTTAGCTGTGGGTATCCCCGAATTTGATCGTGTGTTAGGCGGGGGGATTGTCCCTGGGTCGGTTGTTCTTCTGGGCGGTGACCCGGGGATTGGAAAGTCAACCGTAATGTTGCAGGTGGCATCTTGTTTAAGTCAGCAGGGACGTAAAATTCTTTATATAAGCGGAGAGGAATCTGTCCAGCAGACAAAGATGAGGGCTGACCGGTTAGGTGCCGGGCAAGACACGTCTTTATATATTGTTAATCAGATTGACTTAAATATTATTAAAGAATATATCCAGAAGCTTGAGCCGGATTTGGTCGTCGTCGACTCGATTCAGGTTGTCTATCATCCTGAAATCAGCTCGGGGCCGGGCAGTGTTAGTCAGGTTCGGGAATGCGCGGCTATTTTAACGCATTTGGCAAAGTCTCTTGGAGTAGCACTGTTTGTTATAGGACATGTTACGAAAGATGGGATGATTGCAGGGCCCAGAGTGCTTGAACATATTGTGGATACAGTTTTATATTTTGAGGGGGAACGGTATATGTCGTATCGGGTTTTGCGTACGATAAAAAACCGTTTTGGCTCAACGAATGAATTGGGTGTTTTTGAAATGACAAGTGATGGGCTACAGGAAGTCGCGAACCCTTCAGAGATATTTTTGTCTGAGCGGCCACACGGGGCGGCAGGATCTGTTGTGGTGCCAATCCTGGAGGGCACGCGGACGTTTTTGGTTGAAGTGCAAGGGTTAGTGAGCCGATCAAGTTTTGGTGTGGTACGTCAGAAAGCACAAGGGTTTGATGCCAATCGACTGGCACTTCTTGTCGCGGTTCTTGAGAAGAAGTTGGGATTAAACGTGCAGGACAAGGATATTTTCTTGAATATCGTCGGGGGAGTTAAGGTGATGGATCCGGCTGCTGATTTAAGTGTGGTCCTGGCTGTTGCGTCAGCCTTTTTAGATAAGGTCGTGCCGTATGATACGGTTGTTTTAGGAGAAGTCGGGCTTTCATCGGAAGTGAGAAGTGTTTCGCAGATTGCTTTGCGGATTAATGAAGCTGAAAAATTAGGTTTTAAAAAATGTATTATTCCGAAAAATAATTTGAACATGCGTGGCGGGATACAAACAGGAATGGAGGTGATCCCCGTCGTTACTGTTAAAGAAGCACTCGATTTATTATAGCGATTATAATTTTCCAGCATTATACAAAGATAATTTAATTAGTAACCAGTGAGTTATTTTAATTAGGAGTAACCGATGACATTATTATTCATTCGTGTATTTTTCTTGATTATTTCAAGTTTTGTAGGGTTTTTTATTGGTTCGATTTATTTACAGATGTTGCCAGGGCTTATGGTCGGGGCGGGTGTTGGATGTGCCCTTATTTTGCTGGAAAGTAGTTTGAGGCGTGTTTCTGTTCGCGGCCTTTCAAGTATGGTCTTTGGCCTTTTGTTGGGTGTTTTTATGGCAAAACTGATCGCGGATATCTTATCCCTTTTGCCGTTGGAAGAATACGTTCATTCTGTCACGCGCGTTGTCTTGACGTTAGTTTTTTCTTATTTAGGGGCGGTTATGGCCTTGCGAGGCAAAGACGAATTCCATCTGATTATTCCTTACGTGCGGTTTAAGAGACAAGATGTTTATGAGAGGATAATTCTTTTAGATAGTAGTGCCCTTATTGACGGGAGGATCTCAGATATTTATAAAACAAATTTTTTCGCCGGGCGGATGGTTGTGCCGCGGTTTATTTTGCAGGAATTACAGAAAATGGCGGATCTTCAGGATTTGGTAAAACGACAAAAAGGACGGCGAGGGATTGAGGTCTTGAGGAATATGCAGAAAGATTCCTCGATGGCCTTAAGAATTCACGAAGAGGATGATTTGGTCGATGAAAATGTAGACACGAAACTTGTGCAGTTAGCCAAGGTTATGGAGGCGCGTGTCTGTACCACGGATTATAATTTAGGGCGAGTTGCTACGATTCAGGGTGTTGAGGTTTTAAACATTAATGAGTTGGCAAGCGCGGTTAAATCAGTTGTTTTTGTCGGGGATGATTTGGATGTGCGGTTAGTGAAGGAAGGGCGGGAGCCTCGACAGGCCGTTGCTTATACAGATGATGGGACGATGATTGTTGTGGCTGACGCACAGCATTTGATTGGTAAGAAGGTTAAGATAAATGTTAACTCCATTCTGCCGACGCAAGCAGGAAAAATTGTTTTCGCGAAATTAAAAGGAAGATAATATGAAAGTCCAGGCAATTATTCCCGCGGCAGGTATTGGCGCGCGGTTAAAATCTCAAGTGCCAAAACCTTTGGTGATGTTAAAGGGCAAGCCATTGTTTGTTTATGCGTTAGAAATATTAACAAAAAGTTCTATGATTTCGAGTGTGATTCTTGTTGTTAACGCGGAGGCCAAGCCGGAGCTTGAACGAATTGTTAAAGAACTTTCATTGCTTAAGCCGGTTAAGGTGGTTATTGGCGGAGAAACACGCCGGGAATCTGTGTTTAATGGTTTGCAGTCCACAGATGACGCGACAGAATACGTTGTTGTTCATGACGGGGCCAGGCCCCTGGTGTCACAGTCTCTTCTTGAGGAGGCTATTGAAAAGTGCCGGCAAGAGGCAGCTGTGGTTGTAGCGGTCCCTGTTAAGCCGACGATTAAGCGTGTTGCCAAAGAGGGGCTGTATGTTGAAGCAACCTTGGATCGGAGTTTTTTATGGGAAGTCCAGACTCCGCAGGTTTTCAAAAAGCAAATTCTTTTAAAAGCGCATCAGCAGGCAGGAGAGATATTGGCAACGGATGACGCGTCTCTTGTTGAAGCATTAGGCGAAAAAGTTAAGGTTCTGGAGGGAGATTATAAGAATATTAAGGTTACAACACAAGAAGATCTCCTGATAGCAGAAGCGTTAATCGGAAATCATTCTTGAGTGTTAATCTAAAAATAGTATCAAAGGTGTACCCAGCGAGTCACTGCGTAGGCGAACAATACAAGGTATCCCGTACTCAAACATCTTCGCTGCGTGCGGGACACTTCCCACAATTCACCCTAAGCAGTAACTCACCGGTTATGAAAGGTGTTTGTTATGAGTAAAGTTGGAATTGGATATGATGTTCATGCTTTTGCGGAAGACCGGAAACTTTTTTTAGGGGGCGTCGAGATTCCGCATACGAAAGGATTGTCCGGGCATTCGGATGCAGACGTTCTGTTGCATGCGGTGTGTGATGCGATGCTGGGGGCGTTGGGCAAAGGGGACATCGGAGAACTCTTCCCGGATACAGATGCGCGGTATAAAGATATTTCAAGTGTGAAGTTGTTGCAACAAGTTTATGCTCTTGTGGAGCAAGAAGGTTTTTGTATAGGGAACGTTGATACGGTTGTTATTGCCCAAGAGCCGAAGTTGAAAGATTTTAAAGAAAAAATAAGGGCCTCTATCGCAGAAGCTTTGGGTGTTTCTGCCAGCCTCATTAATATTAAAGCAACGACTACAGAAGGATTAGGTTTTACAGGCCGATCAGAAGGAATTGCGGCACAAGCGGTTGTGCTTATAGAGAAATAGGAACAGCATTTTTCTCGTAGTATCGGAATTTCAAAGACCGCAAACGAAATTCCTACACGGCCAT
>JAGLHE010000203.1 GCA_023143685.1 Candidatus Omnitrophota bacterium | reverse complement strand
CGCAAAACTTTACGCGAAACTACGCCGAAATTTTAGTATGGCTTTGTGATTAATTTAATTTCTAAAAGGAGTTCGCTATGTTTTCTCGATTACGTACATATTTTTTATCCGGGATGGTGGTTTTTTTGCCGGTGGCGTTGACCATTTATTTGTTTATTATTGCCCTGGATTTCGCGGATGGCTTTTTGGGAAAATTTTTGCAGCCTTATTTTATGGAAAGGTTTGGTTTTTATTTCCATGGATTGGGTATTCTCCTCGGGGTTTATATTATTATTTTGATAGGGTTCTTTGTCACAAACTTTTTCGGGAAGAAAATTCATGCCTTTTTTGAACGGATATTAATTAAATTGCCTTTTTTCCGACAAGTGTATCCCGCGTTTAAAGAGATTGCGATGTTTTTGTTTTCTCGGGAAAAGATGGCATTTAAACAGGTTGTGATTGTTGAGTATCCACGAAAAGGTTTATATTCATTCGGGTTCTTAACAAATGAGATGATTGAAAAAATTAATAAAATCACACGTCAGGATTTGTGTAATGTGTTTATGCCAAGCGCGCCAGGGCCGTTAACCGGATATGTGATCATGGTGCCGAAGAAAGATGTGGTTTATACTGATTTGTCCGTAGAAGAAACAGTTAAATTTATTATTTCCGGTGGGGTAGTTAACCCGGGTAACCTTTAGTTTTCGCTGCGCGAAAAACGCAGATGGCCACAGATTAAAAACAGATAAACGCAGATGAAAATTAAATTAGTGATTTTTGATTTAGACGGAACGTTGATTAACGCGTATCGCGCGGTGTATGAGAGCGTTAATTATGTGATGAAACGATTTGGGTATCCGCGCATTGATAGTGCAACCATTAAACGAACAGTTGGCTGGGGTGAACGGCATTTAATACGCGCCTTTATAGGAGAAGAAGGGTTGAGGAAGGTTCATAAGGCCTATCGAACTCATCATAAAAAAGAATTACCCGAAAGTTCTAAAACCCTTCCAGGGGCAAGACGCCTTTTGCGGTATTTACAAAAAAATCAGTATCAGATGGCGGTTGCGACTAACCGCCCTGCTGAAACTTCTCAAATATTACTGAAACATCTAAAGCTTTTCGATTATTTTGATTATGTGTTGTGTGGGGATAAGGTAGATAACCCTAAGCCGCATCCTGAGATCTTAAACAAGGTGCTGGTGAAATGTGATTGCCGGCCGAATGAGGCGCTTTATGTTGGGGACATGACTATTGATGTTGAGGCAGGAAAGCGCGCGCGGGTTAAAACGGTTGCGGTGCCAACCGGATCAAGTTATCTCAACGAAATCAAGGCCTTAAAACCTTATCGAATTGTGAAAAATGTGTATGAGGTGGCGGATGTCTTGCGGGCAATGGGTAATGGGCAACTTATTTGACAATTTCAGGGCAATCGCGCAATGTATTTCGTAGCCCGTTGCTCTTTGCGCGTTGTGGAAAAAGTGGTTTATTTTTTTGTAAAAATGCGTATAATAGAAAATTCTTGTAGTTTTCTATAAATAAAAAAATATCAGTATAATTAGTAAAGAAGTAAAGGAGTGTGATTAGGATGAGTAAGAAGAAACGTAGAGGGAAGTTGAATTGGAAGTCAAAGAAAGCCAATCACGGACGCAAACCTAATAGAGGATAACGGCCGTTGCCCGTGACCCGTCTGACGATCGGCGACCGGGGGCTGGCAACAGATTTTTAATTACTATCTAAAAGGGGGAGACATGGATTTATTCTTTTTAGTGCCGATTTGTTCGGTAGGGGCGTTAGTTTTTGCTTTATTTCTCGTTTTTAAGATCCTTAAAAATGATGAAGGAACTGATCGCATGAAGGAAATCGCAACCGCTGTTCGCGAGGGGGCAAGTGCCTATTTAAGACGGCAGTATATCGCTGTGAGCATTTTTTTCGCGTTTGTTTTTGCGCTTTTGTTAGTTCTTTCCTTTATGGGATATATGGTTATTTTTGTCCCGTTTGCGTTTTTGACCGGGGGGATGTTTTCCGGGCTTGCAGGGTTTTGCGGTATGATGGTCGCAACGTCAGCAAGTGCCCGAACAGCAAACGCGTGTCGGTCCAGCTTAAACGGTGGCCTTCGCGTAGCGTTCTCCTCTGGCGCGGTTATGGGATTTACGGTTGTAGGGCTTGGGTTATTTGATTTATGTTGCTGGTATTTGAGTTTAGATTGGTTCTACGGGAACAATCCTCTTCCTGCGGGGATGGATAAAATTACCGCAATCACAAGTACAATGTTAACCTTTGGGATGGGCGCGAGTTTTCAGGCGCTTTTTGCGCGTGTCGGCGGCGGGATTTTTACTAAAGCCGCAGACGTGGGTGCTGATTTGGTTGGAAAAGTGGAAGTAGGAATCCCTGAAGATGATCCTCGTAACCCGGCTGTTATTGCGGATAACGTTGGGGATAACGTCGGAGATGTTGCCGGGATGGGTGCGGATCTTTATGAATCTTACGTCGGATCAATCGTGGCAACCGGCGCGTTAGGGGTAGCTGCGGGCTTAGGTGTTGCTGGGGTTACGGTGCCGATGATTATGGCGTCTATTGGAATTATTGCTTCGATGATCGGGATGTTTTTTGTTAAGACCGGGGAAGATGCTTCGCAAAAGGCGTTGCTTAAGGCCCTGCATAAAGGTGTTTATATCGCCTCTGCCGTGATAGCGGTTTTAGCGTATATTCTTATCAGAGTATTGCTCGGCGCAGAATATTCAGGAATCGCCTGGGCTGTTATTGCCGGATTAGTCGCTGGCCTTTTGATCGGGTTTTGCACAGAATATTTTACTTCAACACATTACAAACCAACACGTCGTGTGGCAGGCGCATCAGCCACAGGAGCGGCAACGGTTATTATTGAAGGGCTTTCTGTGGGGATGATGTCAACGGCATTCCCGATCGTTATTATTTGTGCAGCGATTTTAGCGAGTTTTGGTTTGTCCGGCGGGTTTTCCAATTTTAGTTTAGGGTTGTATGGTATCGGGATTGCAGCTGTGGGGATGTTAAGTACACTGGGCATCACGTTAGCTACGGATGCTTACGGGCCGGTTGCGGATAATGCTGGTGGTAACGCGGAGATGGCCGGTTTAGAGCCGGAAGTTCGTGTGAAGACCGATGCGCTGGATTCTCTTGGTAACACAACAGCGGCGACGGGCAAAGGGTTTGCGATCGGTTCAGCAGCTTTAACCGCCTTAGCGTTGATTGCGGCTTTTAAAGAGAAGGTTGTTTTAGAAGGTGCGATGTTGGATTTGAATTTACTGGATCCGATGGTTTTGATCGGTGTTTTTATCGGGGCAGCGATGCCGTATATTTTTTCTTCCTTAACCATGAGTGCTGTTGGCCGTACAGGGGGTATGGTTGTTGTTGAGGTCCGTCGGCAGTTTAAGGAAATTGAAGGGATTATGGAAGGGACCGGGAAACCGGATTATGCGCGTTGCGTAGACATCGTAACAGGCGCGGCTTTGAAAGAAATGCGGATTCCGGCATTGTTAGCTGTGGTTACGCCGATTGCGGTAGGGCTTTTGCTGGGGATTAACAGTCTTGGCGGACTTTTGATTGGTGGTACGGCGTCAGGATTTGTTTTAGCGATCATGATGGCGAATGCCGGTGGAGCATGGGACAATGCCAAGAAGTATATCGAAGAGGGGCATCTTGGTGGAAAAGGGTCAAACAATCATAAAGCCACGGTTGTGGGCGATACGGTTGGTGACCCGTTTAAAGATACTTCAGGGCCTAGCATTAACATTTTGATTAAGTTGATGTCAATGGTTTCGATTGTTTTTGCGGCGTTTATTATTCAGAATAGTTTGTTTAAGTAATATATAAGTACGAGGTACTGGTACGAAGGTGACGTGTGAAAAAGCGTCAGGGTGTGTTGTGAATATCCCTGGCGCTTTTTTTGTCAGTGCGCATCTGGGGGTTTGAAATTTTGTAACCGGCGAGTTACTGCTCCGGGCGAACAGTGCAAGGTATCCCGTACTCAAACATCTTCGTTTCGAAACTGCGTGCGGGACACCTCGTAGTGTAGGAATTTCAATAACCTCATACGAAATTCCTACACGGCCATAAAATA
>JAGLHE010000202.1 GCA_023143685.1 Candidatus Omnitrophota bacterium | reverse complement strand
CAAAAGTATCAAACGAGCTTATTTTGCACCATTCCCCCCTCGCAGTAACTCATCGGTTACAAAATTTTTCCAAAAGGCATCGACACAAGCTTAAGGGCTATGTTAGAATGGCATTGTTGTTGAGCATCTATCCATCGCTTCCTATTTGCCTCGAAAAGCGGATGTTGTTCAAGATGCTGTTGTGATTAGTATCGGAAATTGTTTGTTTTCATTTTTAGCGGGGTTTGCTGTTTTTGGGACGTTGGGGTACATGGCGACAACAACAGGGCAGCTGGTTTCTGAAGTGGTGGAAGAATCTATCGGACTTGCGTTTGTTGCGTATCCGCAGGCAATCAGTTTGATGCCGGCTTTTGCTAAATTGTTTGGTGTGATGTTTTTTGGTTCGTTAGTTATTGCGGGGTTATCTAGCGCGATTTCGTTAGTCGAGGCGTTTAGCTCAGCGGTTGTAGATAAATTTCATTACCGGCGGAAAAGTGTTGTTTCTGTTGTGTGTATTGCAGGGTTTTTGGGGAGTATTGTTTTTACGGCGAAGAGTGGTTTGTTTTGGGTCGATATTGTTGATCATTTTGTGACTCATTACGGGCTTGTTACGATTGGTATTTTAGAATGTATTATTATCGGGTGGCTGTTTAAAGCAAAGAAATTAAGAGAACATATTAATCATTCCGGAAATATTCATTTGACCAAATTGTGGGATTTTTCGATTCGATTTGTTACGCCGTCGGTGTTGGCATTTCTTCTGGTGTATGACATCGTTCGTGAAACAGCAAATCCGTACGAGGGGTATCCTTGGGCGGTGTTAATCGGAATTGGCCACCATTGGCTTGGTATTGCCCTGATTGTCGCGCTGTTTGTTTCGATGCGGCCGTGGCGTAAGGGATTGGATAAAGAAGAATAGTTTTCATTATTCATTAAAAAGGGACGGGCGCATGTCTTTTCGTATGTTTAAAAAGAAATTTTTGGTTGGGGTTGTGGGATGCTGTTTGGCATTTTCATTAAGTGGATGTGTTTACCTTGTTGTGGGCGGGGTTGGTGCTTTAGGAGGATATGTTGTAAGTCCTGACACCGTCGAAGGTGTTGTTGCCGGAGGAAGTCGTGCGATGTTGTGGGACTCGGCGATTGAAGTGATTTCGGTCATGGGGATTATTGAGGAGAAGACAGACAGCGGGGGAGTTATGATCGCCAAGGTGAATAGAGCAAAAGTGACAATAACTGTTTCCGGGATGGGTGGCGAGAATGCAAAATTGATGGTTAAGGCTCGGAGAATGTTTATTCCGAAGGTGAAAATGGCGCAAGATATTTACGTTAAAATTATTGATCATGCAAAGATGGAGTAAGCAGGTTATTAGAGGGACTGATTATTTTGTGGGAATTTCTGTTGTTGACAATTTTAGTTCTCTTGTTTACAATGGAACCTTTCTGAGATTCAAAAATTATATTTGAAGTGTATATGTTTGTGCCGAGATAGCTCAGTTGGTAGAGCGAAGGCCTGAAAAGCCTTGCGTCCCCAGTTCAATTCTGGGTCTCGGCACTTTTTTTATGATGAAATGCAAGTAAGTAAAGTGCTTTCGCCCCAGGATCAAATCCTTTCTCTGGAATGAAATTAAGGAAAGTCTTTTATGCTGGGTCTCGGCACTTGGAATATTATAAGACGTTAGAATTAGGTGACTCGCCCCAGGATCAAATCCTTTATTAATAAAGAAATTACCGGAATGGATGCTTCCTCTATTAGGTTAGTGGAGAATTCTGTTGCGGTATTTTTTGCAGTATAGGAAAATATAAAATAGACAACCATATTTTCCTACACGTCAGCTAAAGAAGATGTGAGCTTTCAGAATTAAAAAACGAACTTTCTTGTTTTTAGGCTCGTGTAAAACTGTTGGTTTTGCGAAAAAGATTTGCGTAAACAGGGATCTTTGGGTAAAATACAGAAACTTGGGCCACGGGCCACGAGAAACAGATTTTTGGATGCAAATATTATGCTGACGTAGCTCAGTTGGTAGAGCACATCACTCGTAATGATGGGGTCACCAGTTCGACTCTGGTCGTCAGCTTATAGTATAGGAATTTCAAAGACCACAAGTGAGTTTATTTTAATTCCGGGGCGCGTGCTACACACGTGCCCCGTCACTACTCATGCACAAAACGAAGATTATCCTCTTACTGTTTGTCATTACATTCCTTACCTTTGGAAACTGCTTAAACAACGAATTCATCGGCGACGCCAAGACACTATTCGGCAACAACACTTTTTATAAACGGGTCAGCAACTTCGGGCGTCTTTTTCAAAAAGATTTTGTCATGGATCCGGGGCAGACAGGCATGTCCTCGTCAGACGAGGTGTCCTTTTCCGGCTGTATTTCTTACCGGCCGGTCACAGCGGCAAGTTTCTTTCTGGACTATTTTCTTTGGCAAGATAAGGCGTGGGGACATCATTCAAGTAATATCTTTTTGCATTTTGTTGTGGTGGTGTTAGTCTTTTTTGCGATTCTGGCACTCACCAAGCGCGTGCCGTTAGCGACGATGACCGCGTTATTATTCGCGACGCACCCGATTCATTCTGAAGTTGTCAATAATATTGGCTACCGTTCTGATCTCCTGGGTGCGATTTTTTATTTACTGTCATTCATTGCTTACATCCACGCCACGCGGGCAAAACTTAAAAAACGTCGCAGAATTTTCTTTGCCATTTCATTTTTGTCGTTTTCTCTGGCGCTGTTTGCTAAAGAATTTGCGATGACCCTTCCGCTCATATTGTTGTCTTATCATTGGTTGTTTGTGAAGGAAAAAGGAGCTAACACGTTCGCTGCTTTTAAAATCCGTCGAGAAGCTTCTTTTTTTATTGCAATCCTTATGTTTTATCTATACATTTATTTTGTTGCGATCCCCAGCGCGTATTATCCGAAATTTCTTTCAATGATCCAGCCGGCGACGCACGGTACTTTAATACTGGAAATCTTTTTTCAATATATTAAAGTTTTGTTTTCTCCCTTTAGTATTACTATTTTACCTCCGTTGTATGCTCCGCCTGTTGAACCTGCTAACGTTGGCCACCTTTTGACAGCGATTCTGTCTATTGTGGCCTGCCTGATCCTGGCCGCAAAAATTTATAAAAAGCACGCTCTTGCCGCGTTTGGGATTATTTGGTTTTTTGTGACGTATTTACCGGCCTCTAATGTGATGCCGTTGCCGAACCCGTTTGCGTTTCGGTTTCTGTACCTGCCGTCGGTGGGGTTTTTTATTGCCATGGCTGTTTTCCTGGAGTTCGTGATTAATTTTTTACAACAGAAAACAACATTGCCTTCAATAGGGAGGCTTTTAAAAATTACCTGCATTGCTTTTTACATGTTTGCCACGATCCCGAATAACGAATTTTTCAAGAACAACCTTGTTGCCTGTAAAGAAATAATCCGTAATTATCCGGACAGTTCCCATCCTTATTGGATATTAGGGTTGACATATCTTGACCGTCAAGAATATGATAAAGCGATTGTGTATTTTAAAAAATATCAACAGACAAATCCCAACAACCCTTTTATCGCGGTGCCGAAACTGAAGTTTTTGACACAACATATGCTGGGGCGTTGTTATGTGAATGACCATGACCAGGCTACTTACCATTTTAAAACGGCAATTAAGATGAAACCGGATTTTCTGGTCGGGTATTTTGATTTAGCAAAGGCGTATGTTGTTAAAGGAGAATATGAGGAAGCCTTACAAACAGCGCGGGCCGCGATTGCGATTGATGACAAACTCGTAATGGGCTATGTTTATGCCAGCCATAGTTTGGCCGCGATGGGCCGTTTTCAGGAGGCGCGCAAATATCTTGAACAAGCGAGGATACTTGCTCCCGGGGATATCAACGTAAAGTACCTTCAAGATTTTATTGTACAAAAGGAAGGCCAGTGATCCGGAGCCTCATAAAAAATCCTTTGTTCGTCCTTGGCGTTAACGCGTGTCTCGTGTTTGCGGCGTATGCGTGTGTCTTAAATGGACAATTTAAAATTATGGACGACGAGATTTCGATTGTTCACAATGAACAGATTCGAAGTTTTGCGAATGTCGGGGGGATTTTTACCAGCTCTTTTTTCGGCAGCCGGGTGTATTATCGGCCACTTATTTCGTTTAGCTTTATGGTCGAATACCATCTGTTCGGACTTAACCCATTTTTTTATTATCTTACAAACATCCTCCTGCACATCGCGACATCGCTTGTTGTCTTTGGCATTCTTTCCTTAATATTAAAGAACAATTGGCTTTCCTTCGTCGGATCGGTTTTATTCGCAATCCATCCGGTGCATTGGGAGGCTGTTTCTAATATCCCTGGCCGCGCGATTTTGATGTGCGCGTTTTTTTATTTAACATCCTTTTGGCTGTTTTGTCGAGCACGGTTAACACAGACAAAAGGGGCTTATGTTTTGTCATTGTTCGCGTTTGTCTTTGCGCTGTTAAGTAAAGAGTCCGCAGGGATGCTTCCGTTATTGCTGCTTAGTTACTTGTTTTTTTTAAAAAGAGAAGAGCCGGCGGGTTTTTTTCACCGATGTTTTTCGACGGTTCCATTTTTTGCAATCGCGGGAATTTATGTCCTCTTTCGCCGGTCGTTAGATATTACCCATGTTTTTCTTTGGCGGTCTGTTTCGGAAGCGGCGCTGGGTTTTCTTTCTTTTTTGCGCGGCGCCATTACGTTCTTACGTTTATTTATTTTGCCTGTTGATTTACAGTTTGACCGTGCGACTCCGGTGTTTGCGGAATTCAGTGATCCGACGGCAATTTTAACGATTTTGTTTTTTGTTGCCGTAGGGATTTTAATTTTTCAGCTACGTAACAAGATTTCTTTGGCGGCGAAATTTTTTATCGCGTGGTTCGCGATTGAACTGGTACCGGTCTCTCAGTTTTTGTTTTCCGTAGGTGTCCAGCCAGGGTATATTTCAACGGCTGAACATTTTCTTTATACTCCCTCAGTCGGGATCATAGCGTTAATGGTTTTGGGAGCCGATAACGTTTATAAAAAAGTTGTATCCCGAAAGGTGTTATCTCGAACTGCATTTGTTGCGATTGTTGTGCTTCTGTGCGGGTTTTTGTTTTTATCGACGGTTCAGCATAATATTTATTCCAGCAATGAGATTGCGATGTTCGAACGCACGCTGGAACTGAACCCCAATAATGCGCGTATCCGGAATTCTTTAGCATTGGCCGTGGCACATCTTGGCCGATTTGAGGAATCGGAACAGCATTTCCGTAAAGTCTTAGAGGTTGATCCGGGCAACCCCCGTGCACGTATCGGGTTGGGTAAATCTTTATGCGACCAGGGGAAGTTTTGGCAAGGGATTCAAGAGTACGAAAAAGTGCGCGAACCTTCCAAAGAACTTGAAGTCATCCTTAAAGGGAATCTGGCTGCCACATATCAAACGCTTGAGCAAAGATACCACATGCTTTTAGCGCAGCGTCCCGACGACGCGCAGGTTCATTATTCGTTGGGAGTGGTGTATTCAAAGACCTTTAAGCCCGACCGGGCGATTGGCCATTATCAAAAAAGTATAGCACTTGACCCGACATTAAAAAATGCTTTGTTTAATTTGGCGTCGATCTATTCGGGGCTGGGTAACGATAAAGAAGCGTTGGCCTATTATCAACGAATGATTGATCTTGACGGACCGGAAGATCATTTGGATGTTCATGCCATTAAATCGATGGTTGCAATTTATCAAAAATACGGTGATTTAGAGAAGGCAGGGAAGTATAATGAATTGTTAATGACACTGATGAGCACAGATATCAAGCGCTGATGAGCACAGAGATCAGTGTTCATCAGCGTTTTCTTGATTGGCTATCTGAGAAACAAAATTTACCATGTTAAACTTCATCCATGACATCAAAAATAGAGGGTTCATTCGATTGTGGTGGGCGCAGCTGATTTCGCAGTTTGGCGACCGGCTTCACCAGATGGCGTTGATCAAGCTTGTCGCTGACCGCGCGCCGGGTTCGACGATGGGGTTAGCCAAACTTTTGGCGTTTACTATTATTCCTGTTTTTATCGTTGGCCCGATTGCAGGCGTTTATGTTGACCGGTGGGACCGCAAAAAAACTCTTTTTATCTGTGATATTTTGCGCGGACTTTTAGTCCTGACCATACCGTTGTATTTTATTTATAAAGACTCGATGGTCCCGATATATATTATTGTTTTCCTGGCTTTTTGCTGCAGTAGATTTTATATTCCGGCCAAGATGTCATATATCCCCGACCTTGTCAGTAAAGAAAATTTGATAACTGCTAACTCGTTGATTACTACAACCGGGATGATCGCGTTTGTTTTAGGGGCCGCGTTAGGAGGTTTTGCGGTTGAGATGCTCGGCGCGCGGTGGGGATTTATTTGGGATGCAAGTACGTTTTTTATTTCAGGGTTGTTGGTTATTTCAATTAGCCGCCAGATTCAGGTCAATTTAAGTAAAGAGGAAATGTTGAATAGAGGAAGAGAATTTATTGCGATTGAAAAAAATATTTTCTCAGAGATGAAAGAAGGAATAAAGTATTTGATTAGCCTGAAAGAAATCCGGTTTGTGATCAACATGCTGTTTACGTTGTTATCCGCGGCAGGCGCGGTTTATGTTGTAATCATTGTTTTCATTCAGCAGACGTTTCATAGTGAAACAAAACATATTGGCGTCTTGGCGGTCTGTTTGGGGGCGGGGTTATTGTTAGGCACGCTTGCATACGGTAAGTGGGGCAAGAATTTCCGTTGGTACAATGTGATTTTTTCCTGCCTGATTTTTGGCGGGTTGATGTTGATTTTGTTCGCGAGTGTGGTTAGCGGCAACCCGAATATTTGGATTGCCTCAGGGCTTGCAATGATTTTGGGGCTGGTAATCGGCCCTGTGTTTATCGCGTCGAATACGGTGGTGCACATGGTTAGTAGTGATCAGATGAGAGGGAAGGTTTTTAGTGCGCTTGAAATTGTTATTCATTTCGCGTTTCTTGTGGCGATGTTAATCAGTTCATTTCTGGTTGAAAAGCTGAACGTGGCTCCTGTCTGGGTTCTAGGGAGCGTGGGTTTGCTTTTTGCGGTGATTGGGCTTTCAGGGATGATACGGTACCGAAAAGGAGATGACCTTGTTTTAGAGGGGGAAGATATGGCATAATAGAATTACTAAAACAAAGTTTCGATAGTCCTATTAAAATATATTTCAACCTGTTTCAATTAAGGGATTATTATTATGCGATTCGCAGTGCTTATTTCCGGTAATGGTTCCAACCTTCAAGCGATTATTGATGCATTTAAAAAAGGAAATATTAATGCTGAGTTAGCTTTAGTTGTTTCGAGTAATTCCAAGGCGTATGGATTAAAACGCGCAGAAGCCGCAGGGATTAAGACAATGGTCTTTAGTCCTAAAGATTACACGAATACGCAAAGTGTTGACCGCGATATGATCATTCATCTTAAACAAGAGAAGATAGATTTTATTGTGTTGGCCGGATACATGCGGGTTCTAACACCGTTCTTTATCAAGAAGTACCCCAAGAAAATCATCAATATTCATCCGGCGCTGTTGCCGTCTTTTAAAGGCGCTAATGGAATAAAAGATACGTTCACCTACGGATGTAAAATCGCAGGGGTTACGGTGCATTTTGTAAATGAAAAAGTTGATAACGGCCCGATTATTATGCAAGAGGCGATTAAGATAAAGGCCGAGGATACCCTTGATACATTAGAAGAAAAGATCCACAAGATTGAACATCGAGTTTATCCAAAGGCGATTGCGTTGTTTGCTGAAGAAAAATTGAAGGTCAAAGCTCGCCAGGTAACGATTTTAGATAAACCGGCTGACGAAGAGCCAAAGCAAGGCAAGTACCGTCCAGCTAAACGCAATCCTCCGAAGACACATCCACTAACGGTGGCAGAAGAGCATGCCCCTGTGGTTATCAAGCCACACCCCCCGATGGTAGCAGAGTAATAAAGTTAAGGTTAGTCTCTAAATCGATTCAAATCTTCCGGCATAAAAGCCGAAGGCTCGCCAGTACTTAAATCTTTTAAAAGAATAGATTGAACTTGATCAAAATCGTAGGCGGTGAGTGTTGCTGCCACGATTTTCATAAGTTCCTCTTCGGTGTTCTCGGTAGGAGGGAAATCACTGCGGGTGTATTTGAATTTAATGCGGTTTTCAATTTGTCGGGATAAGAATTCTTGCCAGGTAAGGTTGTAAACGCCCAGGTACGCGCCTGTGAGGTCTCCGACGATAGATGCCTGTCCGTAGATGTCAGAGATATATCGTTTGGCATATTCGTCCGGAGAAATTGCCGGCGTCATGGACATGTATTTTTTAAGATCCTGAAAATTGACAATGCTTTTGACAGCAATACCTTTTTGCACGTCCGCAATTACGAGGATAAAAAAGTCCGGAACTTTTTGGGCCTTAACATAAGCGTTAACAAGATTTTTATGTGTCCTGTTTTTCTCAGCGTTTTTGTAGGTGATGTCTCCGGGCACTTCTTCAACTTCAAAATACGATCGTGTGATAGCGGCTAAAATATTGTTTTGTTTTTTTGTGAACTCTTCGGTGTATACGTTTTGGTATCCGTAGTCTTGCAGGTACGATTTTGTTTTGGCAATGTCGTATTTTACAATAAGGTGTTTGTCGACAAATTTTGCTTCGTTAAATAACACTTTGATTTGTTTGGAAGGGACGTCCATCTTAACCGGCCCCTCGTCAGAGGCCTTAATATCCAGGAGTTGCCCGTCGAGAGGCAGGTATATCCAGACCGAGTTCGGCAGGCGCCTTGTAGCCACAGAATACTTGAATTCTTCGCGACAGATTTTAGCAAATTTAACATCTGCTTCCGAGAGGGTACGCACCGGCCCCGGCGCGGATGCCATCTCCCCGCACCCGATTAAGGCGGTGACAAGCAGGCAAGAGAAGAAATATTTAATTGATGGGTTTAACATAAACTTGTTTGCTTTTATTTTTCATCAGTGTTCATCTGCGTGCTTTATCCTTGTCTCGACATGGGAGTCACCCCAAACTGACTAAAGATTCCTTCAATTTCGTCGTATTCCAACTCTTCCTTTTTAAGGAGTTCTTGCGCAAAATGTTCAAATAGATCGCGTTTCTCATTTAATATTTGGTCAACCTGCCGAATGCAGGATTGTAAAATATCCTGAACATCTTCATTGAGCCGCGTTCTTGTTGCTTCAGAGACATAGTCGCTGTCAAGACAGCTCCAATCTCCGATCAGGTTAGATTTTCCCATTCCCCAATTCCACACCATATCTGATGCAATGGTGATGGCTTTTCGAAAATCACTACTAACCCCATTTCCGCTGGATCCAAATTTTATTTTTTCGGCGACATAACTTGCAATAGATACTTTAATCTCGGCTAATAATTCTTCTCGATCAGAACAAAATCTTTCTTCGCTAGGCCGGTGAGAAACAAATCCTAAACTTCCTTTGTGCGGGATGATTGTTGCCTTGATAACATCGTTTGTAGGGTGAAGTAAATAGGCGATCACGGCGTGTCCAGCCTCGTGATAAGCAACCCATTCTTTTTCTTTTTGGGTTAAGGTAATGTTGCTTTTAAGTCCAAAAGAAACGCGGTCATAAGCTTCCGAAAGGTCTTTCATGCTGATTTTGTCGCGTGATTCCCGTAGGGCGATCAATCCGGCTTCACGTATCATGGCATCAATATCTGACGGAGAAAACCATAGCGCCTTACGTGCTAGAAGGCTGGTGTCGACAGTCTCATCTGTTTTGATTTTAGAGAGATAAAAGGTGAATAAGTCTTTGCGTTCTTCAAGATTTGGTCTGTGAACATGAATTTTCCGGTCAAACCGTCCGGCACGCATAATTGCAGGGTCCAGTTCATCTTCAGAAACATTTGTGGCGGCAATAACAACGATGTTATTTTCGGTTTTCCGCAAGCCATCGAGTTCTGTTAAGAATTGGTTGATGGTTGCATTATGATCCATAGTGCCGCCAAAGCCCTTGTCCGCTTGCCGGGGACGGGCAAACGAATCAATTTCGTCTATAAAAATGATGCATCCGCCCTGTAAATCGGCAAGGGCGCGTGCTTGTTTAAAAAGAGATTTCATGCGGGCGGTACCCAGCCCGATAAAGATTCCAACAAATTCGCTTCCAACAGCAGATAGCATTGGTAGTTCACATTCTGTGGCAATGGCCTTGGCCAGATACGTTTTTCCGCAGCCGGGCGGGCCGATCATGATCGTTCCTTTAATGATTTTGCCGCCGATAGCCTTGACCATAGAGCGGTCTTTTAGAAGTTTTACTAATTCTTTGGCTTCGCGTTTGGCTGATTCCATGCCAATGACTTCGTCCCACTTAACGTTTGCTTGTGATAAGTCTATCTTGTTTTGGCCCATCCGGGCAAATCCGCCTTGGGCGAAATAGAGCTGAAGTCCGATCATGAGCGGAAGAGAAACAATATGGACAAATATAAACACAATAGCTAGAAGTCCATATTGAGCCATTAATGTCTGTCGGCTAAAAGACTCTAGCCCGGAATATGCTTTAAAAGCAAAGGCGATCATAATGCCGCCACCGATGACAATAGTTAAATAGAAAATACTGATAGAAATGATTTTCCAGTAGATTTTGAAAAAGATAGTAAGTTTTTTCATGAGAATCCCTTCCGCAAAAAGCGAGGATTAATATTTAGAAGAATTACTGCTAAATTATCATAACTATAAGAATTAGTAAAGGATAAAGGTGTTTTACGAGGTGTTTTGCGAGCAACGCGTAATGATTTTCTTGCTGTTCCCTTAGTTTTAGCCCGTAGCCCGAAAATGCAGCCCGAATAGTCCTTGACTTTCCCATGTAACTATGTTATTTTCTGCTTAATGTTTACAGTTTTTGCGTTAATTTCCGCGTAGTTTAGCGTTTATCGAAAGGATTTCAACATGTCTATAATCAAACAAATCAAAGGTCGTCAAATCCTCGATTCCAGAGGAAACCCTACTGTTGAAGTTGATGTTTTGCTTGAATCCGGCGCGTTTGGCCGGGCAGCTGTTCCTTCCGGAGCATCTACAGGCGAGCATGAAGCCATCGAGCTTCGCGACGGTGATAAATCCAAATATATGGGTAGGGGCGTGACCAAGGCGGTTGATAATGTTAATACAAAGATCGTTGAAAAAGTCATTGGCCAGGAAGCGGATTACAAAGCCATTGATAAACTTTTGATCGATTTAGATGGCACAGAAAATAAAGGCAACCTGGGGGCGAACGCGATTTTGGGTGTTTCTTTGGCAGTGGCCAAGGCTAAGGCAGCAGAGGATGGTTTGCCGTTGTACCGTTATTTAGGCGGGGAAGAAGCCAGAATTTTGCCGGTTCCGTTAATGAATATTCTTAACGGCGGCGTGCACGCGGATAACAATTTAGATATTCAGGAGTTTATGATTGCTCCTTTAGGCGCGTCAAGTTTTTCAGAAGCGTTAAGGATGGCAACAGAAGTTTTTCATAACCTGGCAGCTATTTTAAAAGCAAAAGGCCTTTCAACATCTGTAGGGGATGAAGGTGGTTTTGCCCCAAGTTTAGCGCATAATGAAGAAGCGTTGTTGTTGATTATGGAAGCGATCGAGAAGGCAGGGTATCAGGCAGATAAAGATATTTTTATAGCTATGGATGCTGCCGCGTCTTCCTTTTATAAAGACGGCAAGTATAGTTACAATGGCAAAGAAGTTACAGCGCAAGAGATGATCGATGTGTATGCTGATATGATTAAGAAGTATCCGATTATTTCAATTGAAGATGGCCTTTATGAAGATGATTGGGAAGGGTGGAAAGCCCTGACAAACAAGATTGGCGAAAATATTCAGCTTGTTGGTGATGATTTGTTTGTGACGAATGTGAAAAGGTTAAGCGAAGGGATTAAGAAGGGGATCGCGAATTCGATTTTGATCAAGGTTAATCAGATCGGAAGTTTGTCAGAGACGTTAGACGCGATTAATATGGCGAAAGAAAATAAATATACGTCGATTATTTCTCATCGGTCAGGTGAGACAGAAGATACCACGATCGCGCATTTGGCTGTGGCAACAGGTGTTGGCCAGATTAAGACAGGGTCTTTGTCAAGGACAGACCGGTTAGCGAAGTATAATGAGCTTTTAAGAATTGAAGAAGAGCTTGGCGAGAACGCGGTTTATGCGGGTTCGTTGTGGGGAAAAATTTGGTAGTTCGGTAAATAGTGAATGGCGCGTAGTTAATAGCCAATCGGTTTTATGTTTTTGTTAGTTTGCTTGACCAGCAACAATTAACCATTTACCATTAGCCTTTTATGATCAAAAACCCCATTTGGATATTTGTTTTTTCGCTTTTTGTTTTTATTGTTTTCTTGCCTTCGTATAGTAAGATGCAGGATTTGAAAGAGAATAACAGGGAATATGCCGAGCAGATTGCGGTGCTGAAACAGAAGAATGATGAGTTAGTTGAAGAGAATCGCCGGTTAGAAGAAGATCCTTTTTATTTAGAAAAAGTCGCCCGAGAGAAGATGGGGTTGATTAAAGAAGGTGAAGTGGTTTATAAGATTACTCCTGTATCGCAGGAATAATTTTATTAATTTTTTTGTCATCTCGAACGCAGGTGAGAGATTTTTGTTCTTTAAATTATTTTGTTTTTTTTATACGTAGCACGTTGTACGCAACAAGTTCAAATAAATAGCCGCGGGGTGGAGCAGTCCGGTAGCTCGTCAGGCTCATAACCTGAAGGTCCTTGGTTCGAATCCAAGCC
>JAGLHE010000201.1 GCA_023143685.1 Candidatus Omnitrophota bacterium | reverse complement strand
CACAAATACGCCTACTGCCACAACAATCCCATCAATGGAATTGATCCGACTGGGTTGTGGAGTTTGGTCGGTGCAATGTCTGTTGTCTCGATTACTTCTAGTATGCTATCGATGGCTTTGCCTATAGTAGGTGGGGTTATAAGTGCAGCAAAGGCAAATATTTCCCCTTGGGCATATTTTGGCGAGTTAGCATCTTTAACAACTTGGCAAAATGCTTTCTTCGCCATTGGACTTGGGGCTATTACTGGAACAGTTCTGTTAAAACTAGCAGGTAAACTAGGTGCCAAGATGTTCAGTATTGTAGGTGCACTGTTTTCTGTTTGGGGCTTAATTAATTCTATAGGTTTGACTAAAAATATGATTTCTGGCAATGTTAGTAGTCAGGATGTCGTGCGATACCTTGCATTTACGACGGCTGTTGTAATACTCTCTGTCATTATCGGTCGAATGATGCGAGCACATGAATCTGGCGGGCTACCTGGTTCAGGCCCTCCTCCAAAAGAGCCTGGAATTTATGAATTCCAAGGTAAATCAGAAAAGTTATATGTAGGCGGATCGAATAATTTGCTTAGGCGAATGAATGAACATATTCGTTCTGGTAAGTTAGCACCTGAAAATGTTAAAACGCTTAGATGGAGAAAAATGTCTGGAGCAAAACTTGATAGTATACGAGTTGCTGAACAATTAAGGATAGATGCAAGAGGTGGTACTGATGCTCTTGAAAATGTGGTGAATTCTATCGCAAGGGGCAATAGAGGTAAGTTTGGAATATAAATCTAATTAAGGTGTTGTAAATATGTTTGGGAAAAAATATCAGATTACATCTGGAGAGTTTGGTTCACATATGTGTTTATTTGGCGAGTTGTCTGAACCGTTAAATAAAGTGATCAAAAAAAAGGGGATTTTAGAGTTAGAATTAAATTATGCAAAAGGTTGGCCTCAAGGCTCAGATTTATCATTGCTTAAGGATATAAAACAATTAAGGTCATTTGAGTTGATAGACTACCAAGCTTCAGATATCAGTGTCATAAATGAGCTTATTGAATTGAGGTCTCTTAAAATTAATAGTAGTCGTAATGATGTAATAGATTGCTCAAATTTTTCCAACTTAGAAGAAATTAGCTTGGAATGGTTTCCAAATGCTAAATCCTTATTTGATTGTGTATCACTCAAAAGCATATTTGTTAATAGCTGCAAAATTGAAAATCTTACAGTGTTTAATAAGTTACACAATCTTGAAGTTTTGCGTTTAAAAAGCCCTAACATAGAGAGGATTGGTGATATTTCAAGTCTCAAGAATCTTAAGTTCATTGAGCTTAGTAATGCAAAAAAATTGACATCATTAGAAGGATTAGAAGCTGTTCCATCTCTGGAAGCATTGGAATTAAATCGCTGTAGAAAGATTGATGAAATTGATTCCATTGCAAGTCTATCCTTATTAAGACGGTTATTTTTGATTGATAGTGGGGAAATAGAAAGTTTAAGGTCTGTTGGTAATTTGAAAGACTTGGAACAGTTTCTTTTTTATGAATCCACTAAAATTGTGGATGGAGATATGTCTTTTCTTAAGAGTCTTGCAAAACTCAAAGAAGTTTCTTTTGTTGATAGGAGACATTATAATCTCACTATGGAAGACTTTAATCCTGGCCATAATGAGAGAGTAAAGAAAGCATTGAAAGAATTTGAATTTAATTAAAGGTGCCGAACACGATTGTGTTCGGCACTTTTTTGAGGGGAAATTAAGGTGCCTGAAAATTTTTCTTCGTGTTTTAAATAATTCTTTTGACAGCGAATAGAAAAAGGAGTATAATATTCATATAACAATCCGGATAGATTATAGTTGTGTATAGGACAAAAAATTCGTATTCATTCGTGCCTGTCGCGACGAAGCTGTAAGCGTAGGCGGGTTAATTAGTAGTTCAAACGGTTAAAAACGTGAAAAAATGACAAAAACGCAATATTTTAAATTCGACACAATACCCTCACTTTTTCCAGATAAACCCGCACTTTTGCGAAACCTTTTTTTGAGGAACAAAGCCAATTTCAACTACTCAAATATCATTGCAACCCCTTATAGTAAAGTAACTTACAACGCTTTACAACCGAAAACCCAAAACGGAACAAACCCAAACAAAGCCAATTTCCGAAATGGAAAATCCCACGTCTTCCAAAATATTAAAAAAATGGAAAACGAACCCAATTCAAACA
>JAGLHE010000200.1 GCA_023143685.1 Candidatus Omnitrophota bacterium | reverse complement strand
TGGTGCTGGACAACCCGTCGGACATCATTGCCAAAACGAACCTGCTCCTCAAACTGCACACGCCAGGGGCCTTTCCATTCTTTCTCTACAAAAGCAGTGTGCCAAACCTGAAAATCCCTGTCTTCCGATGCCAAAACCTTTTGCTCAAGACACACACTGCAGAGCAACCCCGTCAACAAACTCACGACTACTATCCTTTGTGTGTATTTGGCTTGCATCTTTTCCCCTCCTATTTTTGTTTTATCAAAACAAGAAGAAACTATACAACAGATTTTATCCCCACCATCAGGAAACCACAAAAACTCTTTTTCAATGACCGGCCTGTTGTTTTTAAAATTCATAT
This sequence comes from Candidatus Omnitrophota bacterium, assembly GCA_023143685.1. GTDB lineage: Bacteria > Omnitrophota > Gorgyraeia > Zapsychrales > JANLHA01 > JAGLHE01. The sequence goes on along the minus strand of JAGLHE010000200.1, from coordinate 3,852 downwards.
ACAATAAAAAGATGCTAAATAGAGGAATTTTTTTCCGGCTTCACATATTTTAATATTTTCGCCCGAAGTTCTTTTATTTGAACAGGTTTATAAATAAAATCATTGATTCCTGACGCTAACCCTTCTTCCCGGTCTTCGGCAACAATGTTCGCTGTAACAGCCAGTATCGGCATATCCCTGGTTACCTCCTTTCGAATAATACGCGTGGCTTCAAAACCACCCATAACAGGCATTTGAATATCCATAAGACATAAATCATACGATTTTTTCTTCAGCATCTCAACGGCCTTCTGCCCGTTATTAACAAAATCCCCTTCACACCCCAGCGACGAAAAAAACGCCTTCAGAAGGGTTTGATTCGGGATATGATCTTCCGCTACCAATATCTTTAATCCCTTACAACTGAATTCCTTTGCCATATGCCGGGTAATAATTTGCTTCTCCTTGCGATAATCTCCCATAACGAGACAAACAACTTTCAATAAATCACTTCCCTGAATCGGTTTTGTTAAAAACCCGTCGCAGCCAGCCTCCTGGGACTTTTTCGCGCTTCCGGTTTTATCATCAAGGCCTAAGGCAATTATTCTTATATTGTCATAATCTTTTTTTTCTTTAACCTGTTCTGTAAAACTATAACCACTCATCCCCGGCATCATCAAATCTACCAAAATCAGATCCGGAAGATCTTTCTTCTCATTGACATACTCTTCTAAATTCTCCAACGCTACTTGCCCGGAACTAACAAGATTATCAACTTGCATTCCCATACTTTCAAAAAAAGAACTTAAAGCTTTCCTGTCTTTGATATTATTATCAACAATCCAGACTCTTTTATCAACTAATTGTTCTTCCGTAACAGAATCGATCTCTTTCTCCAAAACACTTTTTATAACACCCAACCGTACAACAAAAACAAAGTCGCTCCCCTTGCCCTTTTCCGACTCCACCCAGATCTTTCCATCCATAAGCTCAATATACCCTTTAGAAATCGCGAGGCCCAACCCGGTCCCACCATAATGCCTTGTTATCGAACTGTCTTCCTGGGAAAACATGTCAAAAACGGCATCCAGCTTGTCCGGTTCAATTCCAACCCCATTGTCCTTAACAGAAAAACGCAGCCGGACAACTTTCTTCGAATCTCCTTCCCGGGCTTCTGCCTTTTGGATCGTTGCCGCGACAACCCCCTGGGAACTACTGAATTTAACGGCATTTCCCAAAAGATTAATAAGGATCTGCCTTAAGCGTGTCGGATCCCCTTTCAGATTGAGCGGGACATCTTCTTTTATCCGAAGCATCCATTCGATTTTCTTGTCTTTTCCTGCTGGTTGCACAATCTTGAAAATATCTTCCATCATATACTCAAGATTAAAATCAATTTCCTCTAGCTGGATGCGGCCCGCTTCCATCTTGGAAAAATCCAAAATATTATTAATAAGGTCTAAAAGATGTGAACCGCTGACGATAATCATATCGATAAATTCTTTTTGTTTTTCTGTTAATTTCGTGCGTTTTATCAATTGACTAAAGCCCAGAACGGTATTCATCGGAGTACGAATCTCATGACTCATGTTTGCCAGAAAATTACTTTTAAATTTATTTGCCTCATCTGCCCGTCGGACTAACTCAAGGGCCCACTCCTGTTCCTTAAGGAGCAATTTCTCTGCTCTTTTGCGCTCCTCATTTTCCGTGCGCAAATCCTTATTCATAATTTTTAACACTTCCGAGGTTTTATGAAAGGAATCCCTCTCAATGCTTTTTCTCTCCCACGATAAAAATGCCGCACCGATAAAGAGAAAAAAGAAAATCAATATTTCTATCACAACAAAAAGATTTCGTGCGTATTTCCGTATTGACGCTTCAACCCCTGAATACGGCAGGCTCATACTTAATGACCAATCTTTTTCACCCGCTGACAGTGAAGCAAAGGCAGCCATGTCTTTTCGTTGACGAACAACCCCTTTTTCAGGCTCAAAGGAGAAATATTCCCCAAAACCTGTTTCCCCTTTTTGCATTCTTTGGACAATTTTCTCAAAAGAAGACCAATCCGATTGAGGATACTTCAGCTTTCTAACATCCACAACAGCCCCCCCTCTATACTCGGCTACCGGACTGATAATAGTGGTTCCCTCGTTATCTATAACTTGCATCGTCCCTTTTTTACCTGTTGGCGATGAACGGGCCATATACTCATTTAAATCACTCAAAGGAATTAAAGCACGGAACACTCCTACCATTTTTTCTTCTTTAAAAACAGGAAAACACACAGAAAAACTCCATCGCCCTGATCCTGATTTAAAAACCTTGCTGACATAGCCATAATCTCCCCCCCGGCTAAAATATCCATAGCGGTATCTTGCAAGAATAGTCTTCACCCCGGGCTTTTCTGAATAATCCGCACCTTCGCTCCCTGCCTTAAAGGGGATCCGCTGCTGAACAATACCATTTATATCAATTCTATAAACCGCCCCGACGACAGGTCCGACATCCGCAAAGACTTTCTCTAAAAGGAAGCTCTCCTCTCTTGCCAATTCACTTCCCTTTTTCCCTTGTTGTATATGGTCTTGTATAGGAGGATCCATTGACGCGAGTTCTAAAGCCATTATGATTTTTTTAAAAATCTCTTGAAGACGGAGAGCCTCCGAACGGGCAAGAAACCCTAAAGACTCATGGCTCCTCGTCAACGTCGCTCTCTCAAAACTCTTAATGTTGTACCGGGAAAACGACGTGACACCCGCGATCATAAAGAAAACAAATAAAACGATCAGTACCCGGCGTGTTTTTTCCTGTTCTAAACTAATCATATACGATTCCTTATCCTGTCCTCTTTGAACCCAAAACCATCAACACACTAGTATCCCATCCCGTAGTATCCTAAAAAGAAATTAAACACGACTGCCAGCCACACAATCAACCCAAAAAGAAGAGGCCTTTTCATATTCACAAAAACTTTCCGGATATCCACCGTAAGCCCCAACCCTGTCATCGCTATCACCCAGAAAAATTTACCCACTGTTTTGGCCAAAGGAACATAGGCATGAAGCATCGGAATAAAAAAGAAAACAGCCCCCACCATCAAAAAGGCCCACAAAAACCACGGAACAGAAATCCGCCCTTTCATCTTAATTTCTTTTTGATTAACGATCCACGAAACAAATACCATAGCAGGGATAATTAACCCTATCCGTACTGTTTTTAAAAGCATGGCACGTTCGAGGCAAAAATCCCCCAAATGCATCGCTGCCGTTTTAACAAACCCCGCTTGATGTAATGTCGTCGCACACAACAAAGAATAGTTTTCTACTGACATATGCAAAAATACTTGGAGATAAGGATAAACAAGCATCCCTAAAAATCCCCAAAAGGTAATTACCAAAAGCGCTATCCCTGTTTCCTCAGGCTTACTCTTAACAACCGGCGCGGCCAAGGCTATGGCAGAAACGCCACAAATAGCCGTTCCGACAGCAATTAAAAATATTATCGCTCGCGACTCTAAAAAATTCTTCCCCAAGTAAACCGCCACCCAGAAGACAATAATGACTCCAAAAAAAATCTGCAGCCATGTTGTCAAAGGGATCGCCCCCATTTTGTAAAACTGCAGATTAACACCATAAAAAATAATCCCAACAGGAATACATACTTTCGGGGCAAGTTCAAATCCCGGATTAAGTGAATCTCGTGACCCCAGCAACAATCTCACAACCATCCCAATAAAAATTCCGGCAATCAGAGGATCCAGAACCTTTTGCATGTCAACAATAAAAAAAACAGCTACCCCCAAAGCAGCTGCCATAAGAAAACCTAAATAAATATTATAATTTCTTTTATCTTCCATGATGCTCCCCTCAGATGAAT
>JAGLHE010000020.1 GCA_023143685.1 Candidatus Omnitrophota bacterium | reverse complement strand
GGGCTGGAAGATATTCGAAAAGGCAAGATCAGAGTTTTGCATGAGAAAAGTTTTAAGGATGATCCGACGCGTATTTTGCGGGCAGTCCGGTTTGAGCAACGATTAGGATTTTGTATGGGACGGAAGGCCTTGGCGTTGTTGAAGCAGGCTTTGAAAAAGGGAGGTGCGCGAACAGTTAAGGCGCCTCGTTATTTTGCGGAATTTGAAAAAGTTTTAAAGGAAGAGAATCCGGTTGCCGCGATCCGCAGGCTTAATCAGCTGGAAGGCCTGAAGTTTTTGCGTGGGTCGCAAGGCCCATCGATGGCATTGATGAATAGAGTTCAGCGTTTTCGTGTCTCACAACAGAAAAAAGATTTGTTTTGTAACCAGGATTGGCCATCGATTTATCTTATGGGTTTGCTCTCCGGGAAGAGTAGAACTTTTGTACAGAAGATGTCTAAAGAGTTTCAGTGGACGCGTGTGCGCACAAAAAAGATTCAGGAGAGCCTGGCTGCCCCTGAAATTGTAAAGGAGCTTCAGCAGAGGGGCCTTACGCCCAGTAATGTGTATCGGCTTTTGCACCCCTTGTCAGTGGATACGATTTGTTTTGTCTGTGCTATGGCCATTTCTAGACAAGTGAGTCATTATGTCCAGGGATATTTAACGCGAACATGTCATGTGAAATTGATAATAACAGGGGCTACTCTTAAGCAAGAGACAGGAGTTTCAGGTTTGCATATTGGAAAGATTATGGAAGCGCTTTTGTTGAAGAAAATGGACGGGAAGGTTAAGACGTTGCGGGAGGAAAAGAAAGAAGCGCAAAGAATGGCAGTGGCTTTAAAATAAAGGAGTGTATTATGGGACGTATGGAAAGAGTGAATCAGTTAATGAAGCGAGAGATCGGAGGGATGATCCAGAGAGAGATCCAGGACCCTCGTCTTCAGTTTGTTTCTGTTACAGGGGTGAGTGTGAGTCCTGATTTTCATCGAGCCCGCGTGACTTTTAGTGTGTTAGGAGATAAAGACCGGGTTGTGGAGGCTGAACAGGGGTTGGCTTCTGCGCGAGGGTATATTCGTCGTTTGGTCGCAAAGAAAGTGCAGTTGCGAATAACACCGGAGATTGAGTTTGTTTATGATCCATCGATTGAATATAGTGTGCGTATTGAAAAAACGTTTGCAGATATTAATCAACAATCAGCCGGTGAGGCTTCTGATGTGCCTGAAGAAAATTGTTAGTCTGAAGAATGCATTTTTTGGGTTTAACACGTAACGATGGAAGGGAAAAATGGATACAGAAAAAATTTTAAAAACCATAGCTCAGAATAAAACTTTTTTGGTGACAACGCATGTTAACCCTGATCCTGACGCCTTGGCTTCTCAGTTGGTGATAGCGATGTATTTAAAGGCATTAGGAAAAAAAGTTTTTGCTGTTAACGAAGAACATGTCCCCAGAAGATTTTGTTTTTTGCCTGGCGTGAAAATGATCAAAAAAGTTGACCTGAAAAAAAGAGTCAAATGTGATGTTGCGATTGTTCTGGATTGTGGTGATTTTGATCGTATAGGAAAGGTCGCTGAAGCCCTGGATGAAAAGACAACATGCCTTAACATCGATCACCATTTTACCAATACGTTGTTCGGAGATGTTAATATGGTTAACCCCAACGCTTCTTCAACTGCGGAGGTTGTTTTCGGGTTATTGCAACGCGCGAAATTTTCGCTAACAAAAAACATGGCGATCCTGCTCTACTTGGGGATCATGGCGGATACGGGATGTTTCCGTTATGCGAATACCACCGCGCATACGCATAAAGTTGTTAGTCGTTTGTTGCAGTTTGGCTTCTCGGTTAGTGACCTTTATCGGAAGTTGTATGAGAGTATTTCTTTGCAAGACCTCCAGTATTTTACAAAAGTCGCTAACACCTTTCGATCTTTTTGCAAAGGAAAGGTTCTTTGTCTTGAGTTGCGCAAACGCGTGTTAGCGAAGTTTTCGGATGAGTTTGATTTGCGTGATAAAATTTTTCGTTACTTAAGAGCGATTAAAGAAGTCGAGGTGATTGTTATTATAACGGAAGAAAGTAAGAATAAAACCCGTGTAAATTTGCGTTCTCAGGGAGAAGTTAACGTCGGTAAACTCGCGTGCCAGTTTAATGGCGGAGGACATAAACGGGCGAGTGGTTGTACGATTGAGGGTGACATCGCTACAGCAAAAAGAAAAATCTTAGCAAAGATTCGTCAAGATTTGTGACGATTAATGTGGAAGGGAAAAGATGTATGAAGGATCAAGGAAGCTTGGAGGGAATTATTGTTGTGAATAAGCCGGGAGGCATGACATCTCATGATGTTGTGAGTAAAGTTCGGCATAAGCTGCATATGCGTCGCGTTGGCCATGCCGGCACATTAGATCCGATGGCAACAGGGGTATTGGTTATGCTGGTCGGGAAGGCAACGAAATTATTTAGCAAGTTTGAAGGATTTGATAAAGCATATGAAGCGACGCTGATTTTGGGGACAAAAACAACAACCGCGGATATGCAGGGCAAGGTAATCCGGCAGTTGCCGTATGACGCGTGCACAAAAGAAAAGCTTAAGACGGTTTTGCAGACGTTTCTCGGAGAGAGCGAACAGATCCCTCCGATGGTGTCAGCGATTAAAGTGAATGGAAAGAAACTTTATGAGTTGGCGCGTAAGGGAATTGAAGTTAAGAGAGAGCCGCGTAAAATTCGAATCGATGTTTTAAAACTGCTTGAATATGATTTACCGCGGGCTAGATTTTATGTGGAGTGTTCAAAGGGGACGTATGTCCGCACTATCGCGGAGGATGTCGGAGAAAAGATGGGGTGCGGGGCTTGTATCGACCAGATTGAGCGGACAAAAGTCGGGCCGTTTGTGATTGAGGATGCGGTTGAGCTGGAAGATTTAAATGAAAGCCATGTGAAGTCATGGACGGGATAAATCCGTATTGCGCATCTCGTATTTTTGGGCGCGCCTTTTGCTAAATGCGAAATATTTTTTAAAATCATGCAAACAATTTTTGGAATCAGTAAAATTAAAAAGAAATATCCGAACCCTGTGATTGCCTTGGGGGTCTTTGATGGCCTGCACCTTGGACACCGTCAGCTTATTGGAAGTGTGGTCGCGCACGCTAAGGCGATTGACGGGACAGTTATGGTTATGACGTTTGATCCGCATCCAGTGCATGTTTTACGTCCAGAGAAAAAAATGCCATTGATCGTTTCTTTGCCGTATCGGCTTAAATTGCTTGAACAGTTAGGTGTTGATGTTTGCATTGTAGTGCGTTTTACGAAACGTTTCGCAAAGATGACACCGGAGAAATTTATAAAGAATGATTTGGTTGGCATGATCCATCCCGGGGAAGTTGTTGTGGGTGATGATTTTCGGTTTGGCTGTAACCGCAGCGGGACACTTGATTATTTTCAAAAAGCCGCCCAAATATATGGATTTAACATCTTGGCCATACAGGCCAATGTCCGTGAAGGGCACAAGGTTGTCAGTAGTGCGCGGATCCGGGAATGTATTGCGCAAGGCAAGTTATATCAGGCGGCCAAATTGCTGGATCGGCCGGTCTCTGTTTTTGGAAAAGTTGTGCGAGGGGATGGGCGCGGGAAAGGGCTTGGATTTCCAACGGTAAATATAAATCCAACGATTGAAATTGTCCCACCGTTAGGCGTTTATTTTTCGTATGTGTGTTTTGATGGGAGGAAATATCCTGCTGTCGCCAATGTCGGAAGGCGTCCATCCGTAAGAAAATCTGAAGATGTTAATGTTGAAGCGCATATTCTTAATTTTAGAAAAAATGTTTACGGGCGTGAGATAGTTATTGAATTTATCAAAAAAATCCGTCCGGAAAGAAAGTTTGCCTCTGAAGAAGCGCTTGCCCGTCAAATTCAATTGGATGTCAAAAAGGCGCGGGCATGGTTCAAAAAATAGGGGTATACCGGTTTCATTATTCCTGTTTTTTGTCTATCCTTATTTTTTTCTTCAGAAAATCATATTTTCAGAAAAATTTTTGATTATTTTTCACAGTATAGGAAAGTATAAAACAGATAACCATACTTTCCTATGCGTCAGCTAAAGAAGCTGTGAGCTTATAAAATTAAAAAGCGAACTTTCTTGT
>JAGLHE010000002.1 GCA_023143685.1 Candidatus Omnitrophota bacterium | reverse complement strand
CTTGATTATCTGGGGCCGGATTGTAAAAGTCAGGTTACAGTAGAATATGAAGATGACCAGCCAAAGAGAGTTGATGCGGTTGTTTTGGCATGCCAGCATACCGAAGACATCCTGGATGAAACCGGTGAAAAAATTACAGAAGCGTCCAAGAAAGAAATTATCAAGACGATTGCTGATCCCATTATTGGCGATTTAGCGGACGACCAAACAAAATATTACGTCAACGAAACCGGTAAGTTTGTCGTCGGTGGGCCACAGTCTGACACAGGGATGACAGGACGTAAGATTATTGTAGATACATATGGCGGGGTTGTCTCACATGGTGGCGGGGCATTCTCAGGAAAAGACCCGAGCAAAGTTGACCGTTCAGCAACGTATATGGCACGATACATTGCCAAGAATGTTGTGGCTGCCAAGCTTGCAAAAAAATGCTGGGTGCAAGTCGGTTACGCGATCGGTAAGGCGGAACCGGTTAGTGTTATGGTCGACACTTTTGGGACAGGAACTGTGCCGGAACAAAAATTGGTTGAGCTTGTTAATAATAATTTCGATTTAACACCTAAGGGGATTATCGAAGAGCTTGATCTTTTAAAGCCTGTTTATCAGAAAACAGCGGCTTATGGGCATTTTGGCCGTGACGAGTTTACGTGGGAAAAAACCACGAAAGCAAGTGTTTTAGAAAAACAAGCCACAGCTGCTGTTTAAACCAGGAAAATGTATTTGAAAAAGTAGGGACAGAGTTCATTTTAAAAGAGTGGGCTCTGTCCCGTGCTTATTAAAAGTGAGGGGAAGATGACGAATATGACAAAAACAGGAAAAGATTATAAAGTTGCCGATATGTCTTTGGCCGGTTTTGGGCACAAAGAAATTGAACTTGGTGAGGCTGAAATGCCGGGTTTAATGGCATTGCAAAAAAAATATGAAGGTCAAAAACCGTTAGAAGGGGCACGGATTACAGGGTCTCTTCATATGACGATTCAGACCGCGGTGTTGATTAAGACGCTGGTTGCTTTAGGCGCGGATGTGCGTTGGGCAAGTTGTAATATTTTTTCAACACAGGATCACGCGGCAGCCGCGATTGCGGATTTAGGGGTTCCTGTTTTTGCGTGGAAAGGTGAAACCTTAGCAGAATATTGGTGGTGTACAAATGAGGCGTTAACTTTTCCTGGAGGTAAGGGCCCGAACATGATTGTGGATGATGGCGGGGATGCCACAATGATGGTTCATGTCGGGTGCCAGGCTGAAAAAGACGCGGCTGTCCTGGATAAAAAAGTGGAAGGCGAAGATGAAAAAGAATTGCTGGCCGCTTTAAAGGAAATTTTAAAAAATGACCCGGCAAAATGGACAAACATGGCCAAAGAGGTTAGAGGGGTTTCAGAAGAAACCACAACCGGAGTGCACCGTCTTTATCAGATGATGGAAAGAAAAGAATTGTTGTTCCCTGCGATTAACGTGAATGATTCAGTCACAAAATCCAAATTTGATAATTTGTATGGTTGCCGTGAATCTTTAGCAGATGGCATTAAACGCGCGACAGATATTATGCTCGCCGGTAAAGTTGTGGTTGTCTGCGGTTATGGCGATGTAGGTAAAGGCTGCTCCGCATCAATGAAAAGCTATGGCGCGCGCGTGATCATCACAGAGATTGATCCGATTTGCGCGCTTCAGGCGTCGATGGAAGGGTATGAAGTTAAGCCGATTGAAGATGCTCTTCCTGAAGGGGATATTTATGTCACCACAACCGGTAATTGCGATATTATTACCGCGGAGCATATGTCAAAGATGAAAGACAAGGCGATTGTCTGCAACATCGGGCATTTTGATAATGAAATTCAAGTCTCGCAGTTAGAGCAATGGGAGGGGATCCGTCGGGAAAATATAAAACCTCAGGTAGATCAATATTATTTCCCGGACGGGCATTCGATTGTTTTACTGGCGGAAGGACGGCTGGTGAATTTAGGGTGTGCCACAGGGCATCCATCGTTTGTTATGAGTAACTCGTTTACTAACCAAACCTTGGCGCAAATTGAATTGTGGAAAAAAGATTATGAGGTCGGGGTGTATTGTTTACCGAAACATCTTGACGAAGAAGTAGCACGCTTGCATTTAGAGAAGGTGGGAGTTAAGTTGACAAAATTGTCAGAAAAGCAATCCGCTTATCTTGGCATCCCGGTTGAAGGGCCTTATAAGCCGGATCATTATAGGTATTAATGGTTCAGTCACTGGTTGCTGGTGAATAGTATCTGGTAAAAAACAGAAAATGTCGAGTACAGAAATAAAAAAAATAGGTGTTTTAACCTCCGGCGGGGATGGCCCGGGCATGAACGCGGGGATTCGCAGCGTTGTCCGGTCCGCGTTGTCAGAAGGATTAGAGGTTGCCGGAATCATCCGGGGGTACCAAGGGCTGATTGATGATGATGTCATCCCGATGAACCATCGTTCAGTTGCCAATATTATTAACCGCGGCGGTACGATTTTAAAAACAGCCAGGTCGGAAGAATTTAAAACCGACGAAGGCCAGAAAAAGGCGCTCGCGACCCTTAAGAAGCATAACATCGACGCGCTTGTTGTTATCGGTGGCGATGGCTCTTACCGGGGAGCCCGAGACCTTTTACAAAAATATAATTTCCCTGTCGTGGCGTTGCCCGGGACAATTGACAATGACCTGTGTGGGACGGACCAGACGATCGGGTGCCACACAGCGGTTCATACCGCGCTTGAGGCTATTGATAAAATTCGTGACACCGTCCATAGTATGGAACGTATTTTTGTGATTGAAGTGATGGGCAATCATTCAGGCTATATCGCGATGGAAGTCGCGGTTGGTTCCGGCGCTGAAGAATTGCTTGTTCCTGAACGGCCGTTTGATTATGAAAAGATTTGTGCCAAGATTAAAAAGGGCCATGAAAGCGGTAAAATCAGCTGGATGATTGTGACCGCAGAGGGGGCTGCCAAGGCGCCAGAGGTTGCTGAGGCCATTGGTACGAGGACAGGTTTTGAAACACGTTTTGTTGTTTTGGGCCATATCCAGCGGGGAGGTGTGCCGTTAGCTCCGGACCGTATTTTAGCTACACGGTTAGGGGCGGCAGCTGTTGATTTGCTTGTTAAAGGCGAGAGCGGCAAGGCTGTTGGTGTTGTTAAGCGGCAGATTAATGTTGTTCCGCTGACTGTCGCGTGTGAAAAACAGAATTCACTGTTGGAAGAATATTATCGATTAATCGAAGTCTTAACGTAAGCAAGAATAACATTTACTGTTTAATAAATAAGGGAGGAGAAAGACATGAAGATGTATTATGACAACGATGCCGATCTGCAAGATATCCAGGATCGCACTATTGCAATTATTGGGTATGGTATCCAGGGCCGGGGGCAAGCTTTGAATTTGCGTGACAGCGGGCTAAAAGTGATCGTAAGTGAGTTGGAGGGTTCGCCAAATTATGAGCAGGCTATCAAGGATGGTTTTAAACCTATGGAAGCGAAAAAGGCTGCTAAAAAAGCGGATATTATTCAGATCTTAACACAGGACCATGTGCAAGCCGCGCTTTATCGTAAAGCGATTAAACGATATTTAACAGACAGCAAATCGTTAGTTTTTTCACATGGGTTTAATATTCATTTTAAGCAGATTGTTCCGCCGGAAAACGTGGATGTCTGGATGATCGCGCCAAAAGGCCCGGGTGCTTTAGTCCGTCGACAATATGAAGAAGGTAAAGGGGTCCCTTGTTTAGTGGCAATTTATCAGGACGCTTCAGGGCATGCATTAAAAGATGCTTTGGCGTACGCGAAAGGTTTAGGTGGAACCCGGGCAGGTGTGTTAGAAACAACTTTTGCTGAAGAGACAGAGACTGATCTTTTTGGTGAACAAGTTGTTTTGTGCGGCGGGGTGACAGAGTTGGTGAAAGCTGCTTATGAAACGCTAGTTGAAGCAGGATACCAACCGGAAATTGCTTACTTTGAATGTTTGCATGAGCTTAAGCTTATTACAGATTTGATTTATGAGACAGGTATTCAAGGAATGCGTAAACGGGTTTCTGATACCGCTGAGTATGGGGATTTAACACGCGGCCCTCGTGTTATTGGCGCGCGTGCTAGAAAAGAAATGAAGAAAATCCTGGGTGAAGTGCAGTCCGGAAAGTTTGCACGCGAATGGATCCGTGAAAATAAAAAAGGCCGTCCAAACATGACAGCATTGCGTGAAGCAGGGGATAAAAACCCGATTGAAGAAGTTGGCGCAAAGTTGCGCGGCATGATGCCCTGGATGGAGTAACCAGTTACAGCTTATAGCTTACAACTTACTTCTTATAAAAATGAAAAAGAAAGATAAAGTCTTAATATTCGATACTACGTTGCGGGATGGTGAGCAGGCGCCTGGCGCCAGCATGAACGAAAACGAAAAGTTGGAAGTCGCGCTGGCTTTAGAAAAGTTAGGTGTTGATATCATCGAAGCAGGGTTCCCTGTGAGTTCTGAGGGAGACTTTAATTCTGTTAAGAATGTTGCCAGGCACGTTAAAAAGTCGATGATCTGTGGCCTGGCGCGCTCTATAAAGAAGGATATTGATGCTGCTTATAACGCGGTCAAGATCGCTAAGAGCGGCCGTATTCATGTCTTTTTAGCTACGTCAAAGATCCATTTAGAGCATAAGTTACGAAAGAATCAGGATGAGATCTTGCAGATGGCAGTGGACGCGGTTAAGTACGCGCGCAAGAAAATTGATGATATTGAATTCTCCCCGGAAGACGCGTCGCGTTCAGAAAAAGAATTCTTGTACCGTATCATTGAGGCGGTTATTAAGGCAGGGGCAACAACTGTTAATATTCCGGACACGGTTGGATATAGTACACCAGCAGAGTATGGCCAACTGATCGCGGATATTAAAAATAATGTCCCGAATATCAACAAGGCCATTATTTCTGTTCATTGTCACGATGATTTAGGGCTGGCGGTCGCGAATTCTTTATCTGCTGTCTATAGCGGCGCGCGACAGGTCGAGTGCACGATTAACGGAATTGGCGAACGCGCCGGCAACGCTTCGATGGAAGAAATTGTTATGGCCATTAAGACGCGTAATGATTTCTTTGGATGTAGCACGAACATCAAAACACAAGAAATTTGCAAGGCATCACGGTTGGTAAGTAAACTGACAGGTTTTGTGGTGCCGCCCAATAAAGCGATTGTTGGCGCTAACGCGTTCCGTCATGAATCCGGCATTCATCAGGACGGTGTCTTAAAGGAAAGAACAACGTACGAAATTATGCAGCCGGAAGATGTCGGCTTTGTCGGCACAGGCCTGGTTTTAGGAAAACATTCAGGCCGGCACGCGTTTCAGTCAAGATTAAAGTCTTTAAGTATTGAGATTAAGGATAAAGATTTGGATAAGGCGTTTGACCGGTTTAAGTCGGTTGCTGACAAGAAGAAACAAGTTTACGACGAGGATTTGATCGCTATTGTTGAAGATGAACTGAAGATGGTCAAGCGCACATGGGATTTAGCGGATTTGGAGACCACGAGCGGAACGGATGTTACCCCAAACGTTAAGGTTGTTTTGAAATCTAAAAATAAGAAATACGAAGCCGTCTCTTCGGGGGACGGTCCTGTGGACGCCTGTTACAAGGCCATTGATAAAGTAACGAAGATGAAAGGCGAGTTGCTGGATTATGCTATTCATTCCGTGACTCGCGGCAAAGATGCTTTGGGTGAGGTAACTATTAAATTGAAAATGAAGGACAAGAAGGTTATTGCCCACGGGACAAGTACTGATATTATTGTTGCGTCTGCTAAAGCCTACATTAACGCGGTAAACAAAATCCTTGCGTAGTATGGAACAAAAATCTACATACGGCCTTATCGGCTACCCGGTTAATCATAGTTTATCCCCTTTAATGCATAATGCTGCTTTTGAAGCTCTGGGAGTTGAAGCTGTTTATGAGCTTTTTTCTTTAGAGGAGCAGGAACTGGATGAATTCTTCGTGGATTTGAAAACCGAAGAAAGCCATATCTTTGGTTTAAATGTGACTGTGCCATATAAGGAAAAGGTTGTTAAATATCTTGATAGTTTGGCTCCTTTCGCAAAAAAAGTTAACGCGGTTAACACCATTGTTATATCTAAAGACCGCAAACTCGTCGGGTATAATACCGACGGTCCGGGATTTTTAGCGCATTTAAGCGAACTGGGGTTTGATGTTAAAGGGAAACGCGTATCGATTTTAGGAGCAGGCGGCGCTTCACGCGCGATTATCAGTTCTTTGTGTGTGAAGGATGAACGTCCCGGATCGATCCGTATTTATGATATCGACAAAGACAAGGCAGAATTTTTGATTTCTGATTTACGCGAACGGTTTGATGTGAGTATTGTTGAGACCGTTAACAGCATTGATGATTTAAATGTTGAATTGGCGGATATGTTGATTAATGCCACACCTTTAGGTATGAAAGAGGACGATCCCTTTATTATTGACGAAGAATCATTGCACCCGAACATGTTTGTTTATGATTTGGTGTATAATCCGGCAGAGACGTATTTGCTAAAGATCGCAAAAGAAAAAGGGGCCCAAACAGCTAATGGTTTAGGTATGTTATTTTATCAAGGTGTTTTAGCTTTTCAGCATTGGGCGGATATCCAGCTGGAACAGGAAGTGAAAGATATAATGCGTTCCGGTTTAGAGGCAGGCGCGTCACCCCAAAAATAGATGGAAATCATTATGACAGAAACCCATATCATAGCATCAGTTATTTTTATTTTCGGGTCAATTATCGGAAGTTTCTTGAATGTTTGTATCGTCCGCTGGCCGCATGAAAAATCTGTAATTACGCCGCGTTCACACTGTGTCCACTGTGAAAAAATGATCCCGTGGTATGACAATATTCCGTTTATCAGTTATCTCCTGTTGGGAGGACGATGCCGGTTTTGTAAAAAAAAGATTTCAGCGCGTTACCTTATTGTTGAATTTGTGACAGGCGCGGCATTTGTCGGATTTTATCTTTATTTTGGGCTGAGCGCGAAGTTTTTTGCCTACCTTGTTATGCTCGCCGGTTTTATTGTTGCCACATTTGTTGATTTTGAACATCGCATTATTCCGGATGAAGTAAGTATCGGCGGCATGTGTGTCGGGTTAGTCTTGAGTTTGTTTCTTCCGGTGCTGCACGGGGTTGAGGTCGGCTCAACATTCAGCGTATGGCCATACTTAATTTCGTTAGGATACTCTGTGATTGGTGTTCTCGTCGGTGGCGGTTCAATTTACGCGATGGGCCTTTTAGGGGATGTTCTTTTTAAGAAAGAATCTATGGGTGGAGGAGACGTTAAACTTATGGCGATGGTGGGTGCTTTCCTGGGGTGGAAGATTGCTGTTTTGGCTTTTTTCCTTGCTCCATTCTTCGGCGCAGTCTATGGAATCATTGAAAAGATCCGCACGAAAGACAGCGCGATCGCGTATGGCCCGTTTTTGGTGCTAGGCACATTGCTCGCCCTTTTTTATGGTGAGCTGATAATTACATGGATTACGGGAGGGTACGGGATTTATAATCCGTATTAATAAGGACTGTAAAGTACGAGGCGAGAAGTACGAAGAAAAAAATAATTACCCCGACTTTTTAGAGAAGGTTGGGGTTTTTTAATTTTGGGCGTTCTTGACACTCCTCCATTTTGGGGTACACTTAATATGAAGCATACAGTAAAGGATTTAGAAGGAAAGGGCCCTCTGCAGAAAGAGTGGCCTAATTTCAGTAAGCTAGGCAAAGAAAAATATCATTGCCATTTAACACGTAAATATGTTGCTTGCTGGAACCACGAAAAAAATACGATAATTTTGGAGGTTTATTATGTTGGCAGTCGTGAAAACGCCCCGTACTAATCGAAAGATATTGGAAATAAAAGGGGACATTTCCAGTCGCCTTATCAAATATCTTCACAAGGAATACGGTAAAAATATAATCATTAAGGACGACGATGATTATATTGATATTGCGACGACGGAATGGTATAAAAAAAGAAACCAGGAGATGACGCCGGGGTTGGCTTTGAAAACGTATCGACAGCGAGATAAGTTAACGCAAAAACAGTTAGGGCAGAAATTAGGTAAAATTTCTTGTAAGCGGATCTCTGATTTTGAAAATAATCGAAGAAGCATAAGCAAAGAGATGGCTAAGAAATTCGCAAGTTTCTTCGGAACCTCTGTAGAGCGGTTTCTTTAGAAAGGGCAAAAGAGAAGGGAGCAGAAAAGAGGTCATCAGGAAAGGGGGCACCCATTAGAAGTCTTTTGTCAATTCGAGGCCTACACCACTGGAGTTGGGAATGAAAGAAGATTTACGGTGAGGGTATTGTCAATCGGTAAAACTGCTGGCGGTTATAACCGGCGGTGACAATCTGAAATTTTATCTAGGATTTAGGAGTGTTATGCTATTTAACTACATTGACATGTACATACAAATGATGTACACTTAAATTATGAAATACGAGTGGAATCCGGAAAAGAATGAATTCCTGAAAAAAGAAAGAAGTATATCTTTTGAGCGGATAATATTTCATTTGTCACAGGGAGATATCTGGAAAATAGCCGGCCATCCTGATCAGGTGAATTATCCGCGGCAAAAAATATATTTTGTTATTGTTGAAGACTATGTTTACTTGGTGCCGCATATTATCGAGAAAGAATATACATTTTTAAAAACGATTATTCCTAGCAGAAAAGCGACTAAAATGTACAAAGAAGAACAGGAGGGTACTCATGAAACATGATAGCGAAGAAAAATATATCCTTGATGCATTGGAAAGTGGGAAAATGAAACTTTCTACTCCCTCAAAAAAGGAAATTGAAGCGATCAAAACAGCAGCCGATAGCACATTTAAAAAAGATAGGCGTATTACCATTCGTCTATATGATCATGATTTTATGGGTATCCAGAAAAAAGCAATGGAGATGGGTGTTCCCTATCAAACCCTTATCTCCGGTATAATTCATCGTTATATAGAAGGAGATTTTAAAATAAAGACCGGATAAAAACAAAATAAACAAAAGGGGTCTTGAAAATTGAATTGGGGATTACCTAAAGTCCGTTGAAAAATTTTTTCCATAGGACTTTAGGTGTGTGTCCCCGCCCCAGCCCCCCTGAATTTTTTTAATTTTAAATTTTTTTGTTCCTTTTATTTAGAAAGGCCCCGATAATACCGGTCCCGAATAAAAGAAGGCTTGCAGGTTCCGGGACAGCATTATGATCGTAGCGGCTGAATGATTCTCCGGCTCCAAAAGATAAATCAATAGAGAATGTATCTCCCGGATCCATAGAAGAAACCAGGCTGCTGATTGGTGTTCCGGGTGTTGATGCTGCCAGGTTAATCGCGTCTTCCAAATAGCTGTCCGCATAGAAAAACAGCCCGACATCACTGGAAAATGTCGATGGTAACCGGTCCGCTAAATCAGCTTCCAGCCCTCCAAAAGGTATTGTCTCTCCGTCGAGTAATATTGTCCGTCCTAAAATATTAGGGGTGTATCCTTCCTGAGCATTGGGTGGGGCGGAGATTATGAGCAAATCCAGATATTCCATTATTAGTTCTTCTCTCGTCTTTTCTGTCGGAGTGCCGCCGACCAATTTAAATCGATCAATCGACAAGTCATCAAAAAAAAGTGATGCTGCCCCAAAAGTCAACTCTGCCTGCGTTGAAGGATCGGCTCTTGTTAAGCCGGCTTCACTGGCGATACTATCTGCCGTCTCCTCGGCTAAGGCATTGCTAAATTCATTAAATCCATTTAATCCAGAGAAAAAATAATCGTGATTGGTATACCCTGCATAGTTATGAAATAAATCGACCTGGGACATATTTAGCGTCGGGTTAACAGTTACTTTATTAGAATCAAGTGGATCAACATTTGTGGCGAATTGAGATAGCTCAAATTCAAGTAATACAGCATTCGTCGCCTGGATTTTGGGAGAGTCAGGGACCTCAACAACAGAATGGTCCTCATCGATATATCCACCAAATTCAATGACGCCGTTCCAGGCAAAGGCGCCGACAACAGCTGCTTCTGTTTTATTGAGTGAACCATCCTCTGGCGTAGAATCAGGGTAAGCGACAGTTGCCCCCCACCATTCTTCACCGGTAATATAAGAAATATTGTTCGGCTGCCAGCCTTTCCCTGAAGTATATTCATAATGTAATTCTCCATGGGCAAAGTGGGCGGGAGATTGTGCGGCTTCTGCCCGGGCACGCGCGTCTAAATAGTATTCAAAAAAAAGATTGTCTTTATCCGTCTCTCCGTCAAAAGCCTTGTCGTCGGAGTCTGGGCCGTCGGTCTTGGCCCGTACCTGGACTTGAGCCACGTCATCTCCTTTTACAGAATTGGCAATCCCCTTAAGAAGTTCAACGGAAATTCCGGATACGATTCCCGCAGAGACAGGCTCAATCGCCCAGGCAGGTTTTGCCGAGCAGGCACACATCGCAGCCAATCCGCCCCATACCATTATTATGGAAATTTTTCTCAGGTCCATGTTGCCCTCCTTGTGTTGATAAATATTCGAGATGGCGTTTTTTTCGTTAAGATAAACGTATATTTTACTCACCTCCTTTCTTAAAGGCACCCCGTCACACAAAAGAATCATCAACGAAGCACATTAAGTGCCACATAATTTCTTTATGCCGTCTTATCGGTCCGGGTATTAAATCTTGATTAAGCAACGATATTTTGCTCCTTAAAAAACTAAGAATCAATTCGGAATAAAACGGATGCCCGGGTACGTGAGAATACGTATCCCGAACCTGCCAGCCTGGCGTTGATGGGCTTTGGGTTTAAAAAGAAAAGGGGTGTAATTTGGGTTGTAGAATCTAGTCCCGGGTCACGTGAGGCGAGGCATGGATTTGACATTTATGAATTTCTTGTGTTACAATCCGAACCATGAAAACAAATATTGTTTTAACAGGTTTTATGGGTGCCGGTAAATCTCTGGTTGCGCAAACATTAAGTGCGCATCTTGATCGGCTTGTTTTCTCAACAGATGAATTGATTATCAAAAGAGAAGGCCGTCCTATTACAGAGATTTTTGCTGATTCAGGTGAAGATTATTTCCGTAAGGTTGAGAGAGAGGTTGTTGAGGAGGTTTCGCAAAAAGAAAACATTATTATCGATTGCGGCGGCGGTGTTGTTGTTAATCCTGAAAATGCAGCTAACTTGAAAAAGGGAGGAACAGTCTTTTACCTTAAGGCAAGTCCGCAGGTGATTTATGACCGCATTAAAACACAGGCACATCGTCCGTTGGTAAATGTTGAGGATCCTATGGCAAAGATTCAGGAGTTGTTATCGTTTCGGGAAGAATTTTATGTGAAGGCGGATCATGTGATTATAACAGATATTTTGTCTATTGAACAAGTGTGCGAAGAGGTTGTGACGTTACTAAATTTTAAACAAGCAAGGGGAGAGGGGAAAGGGTAAGTGAGTTGTTGTGAACGAAACAGATGCTTTGTTGGTGTTAAACGCGTGGCCCTGGGTGACAAATCTCCGGAAGAGAAAACTACTTGATCATTTTGGTTCAGCGCAAGAAGTTTTGCGGCTTAGTGAAAAAGATTTTATTGAACAAAAATTGGCTTCACCTGCGGCGATTAAGAAAATTTTTCAATTTGATCGAGACAAATTTTTAAAAAGTGAATATAATCTAATATCTAAACATCAGGCGCGCATCCTGGTAAACACAGACGCGCGGTTCCCGGGTCATCTTAAGGAAATTCCTGATTGTCCAATTGTTCTTTATATCAAAGGTGAACTGCCGCAAGATCAAGGCATTGCAATTGCAATGGTTGGATCGCGCAGGTCTTCTATTTACGGGATAGGCGTTGCTGAAAAGTTTTCAGCACGGTTGGCCGAACTCGGCATAACGATTGTTTCAGGGATGGCGAGGGGCATTGACACAGCCGCGCATAAAGGATGCCTTAATGTCAAAGGCAAAACCGTTGCTGTTTTGGGTTGCGGGCTGAACCACGTTTATCCTCCGGAAAACAATATCCTGTATACACGGATCGTTAAGACAGGGGCTGTGATTTCAGAGTTTCCGATGGACACGCCTCCGGTAGCGTATAATTTCCCCCGTCGTAACCGTATTGTTAGCGGATTAACGTTAGGCGTTGTGGTAGTTGAGGCTTCGACAAGAAGCGGGGCGTTAATCACAAGCCGGTGCGCGCTTGAACAAGGGCGGGAAGTTTTTGCTGTTCCGGGCAAAGTGGATGCACCGAACGCGCAAGGCACGCATCGTTTAATTAAGGAAGGCGCTAAGCTGATTTCGAGTGTTGAGGATATTTTAGAAGAGCTAAACTTAACATTAAAATCATTATTAGCTCCTCAACCGCAAGGGGCTTCAGGTCAAGCCGCACCTTTAGTCGCTAATCTTTCTTGCGAAGAAGAAGCCTTGTACCAGCATATGGATAGTGATCCGGTTTATATTGATGATTTAATGTCCCGTACCCGCGGGGCTGTTAAGAATATTATGAACACATTGTTGCGGTTGGAAATCAAGAAATTAATCAAACAGTTGCCGGGTAAATTTTATATTAAAAATTGATATTATAAAATTTTTTCGAAATACAAAATGCGTTTCACGAAATGCGCATTAGATAGGAATCCTCATGGCCAAATCAAAACCGCTAGTCATCGTTGAGTCACCAGCCAAAATCAAAACAATCAGTAAGATTTTAGGGAATAAATTCAAAGTTCTCTCTTCAATGGGGCATTTGATCGATTTGCCAAAGTCAACATTAGGGGTAGATGTTGACCATGATTTTAAGCCCAGGATGATCGTTGTCCGGGCCAAGCAAAAGATTCTGACGCAATTAAAAAAAGAAGCTAAGACAAAAAAAGAAATTTATATCGCGACCGACCCTGACCGTGAAGGTGAGGCGATTGGGTGGAATTTAGTCGCGCATATTGGGGAAGGAAAAAAAGTTTACCGTGTGACGTTTCAGGAAATTACAAAAGAAGCGGTTCTTAAGGCTTTTGAGAACCCCAGGGAGTTTGATAAGAAAAAGATTGATGCCCAGGTTGCGCGAAGGATCCTGGACCGGATTGTAGGGTATAAAATCAGTCCGGTGTTATGGAAAAAAGTCGGGTCGCGTTTGAGCGCGGGTAGAGTTCAGTCAGTAGCCTTAAGGCTTATTGTAGATAGAGAGAGGGCGATTCAGAAATTTATTCCTCAGGAGTATTGGCAGGTCGCTGTTGATTTGCAAAAGCAGGGAAATGAGAACATCCTCACAGCTGCTCTGGAAAAGATTAATGGTGAAAAGTTTGAATTGAAGAATCAGCAAGAAACAGATGATATTGTCGCGCAGCTACAGTCGTCTGAATTTGTCGTCTCCGCGATTACGCAGCGCCAGGTCAAGCGCAATCCGTTACCTCCGTTAATTACCAGTACCTTGCAGCAGGACGCGTTTAATAAGTTGGGCTTTAACGCGAACAGAACCATGCGGCTTGCTCAACAGTTGTATGAAGGTATTGAGATCGGCGCAGAGGAGCCTGTCGGGCTGATTACCTATATGCGTACGGATTCGGTCAATATATCAGATGACGCGATCAGTAAGGTCCGTGATTTTATTTCAGATAAGTATGGTGAAAAATATTTACCGGAAAAACCGAATAAGTATAAATCCAAAAAGTCTGCTCAGGAAGCGCATGAAGCGATTCGGCCTACAAGTGTTTTGCGCCGGCCGGAAGATGTTGAGAGATTTTTAGAACCGGAGCAATACAAGATTTATGAATTGATTTGGCGGCGGTTCGTCAGTTGCCAAATGACGCCGGCAGTTTATCAGAACCGAAAGATAGAGGTCATGGCCGGAAAGTTTCAGTTTGGGGCGGCTGGGTCTACGCTGTTATTTGACGGCTTTTTGACGCTGAATTTAGAAGCTAAAGAAGAAGAAAAGAAAATTGATTTTTCGCATTATGAGAAAGATGACAACCTAAATCTTCTTGAGGTCAAGCCATCGCAGCATTTCACAAAACCCCCACCGCGGTTTTCGGAAGCAAGCCTTGTTAAGGCCCTGGAGGAAGACGGGATCGGGCGGCCGAGCACGTATGCGTCGATTATTCAAACACTTGTTTTTCGTAATTATGTTTCGCGGGAACGCGGGTACTTTACGGCAACTGAGTTGGGGATGTTAATTTGCGATTTATTGGTTGAGTACTTTGCAAAGATTATGGATGTCGGATTTACGGCAAAGATGGAAGAAAGTTTGGACTTGATTGAAGAAGGGGAGTTGGAATCGACAAAGTTGTTGAAGGAATTCTATCAGCCGTTTAAGGAGGCGTTGGCGGTTGCGATGGACCAGATTGAGAAGACAGAGAACTTTGTTGATAAAATATGCCCGGAATGTCAACGTCAGATGGTTATTAAATGGGGACGCCGGGGTAAATTTTTAAGCTGTTCCGGATTCCCTGAATGTAAGTACGCGCAGCCGTTTACAACCGGAGTTAAGTGCCCTGAAGAAGGATGCGAGGGCGAGCTGGTAAAACGTCGTGGCCATCGAGGGATGACGTTCTATGGGTGCAGCAAATATCCGAAATGTACGTATACGGGTAATGAACTCCCGGAATAAACCTTGTATGGATCGATATGTCGACAAATTCTTAGCTTACCTTGAAATTGAAAAAAACTATTCACCTCATACGATTCTGAATTACAGTATTGATCTTAAGGAATTTTTAGAGTTTGTTGAGGGTACCGCCATAACAAAGGTGAGTTATTTGCACCTTCGGCGGTTTTTGGCCCACTTGCGGGAAAAAAATCATAAGCCGCGAACCTTGGCCCGCAAGATGTCTTCTTTGCGAAGTTTTTTTCGGTTCCTGCGAAGGGAAGGCCTTATTAAAGAAAACCCGGCGTTGTTATTAACCACACCAAAACTTGATAAACCATTACCGAAATTTTTAACTGAAAAGGAAATGGTTCAGTTAATTGAGTCTCCATCGTTCGACAAAGTTCCTGGCAAACGCGACCGTGCTATAATGGAAACTTTATACAGTACCGGCATACGCGTGAGCGAACTTGTAAGTATGGATGTCGATAGTATTGATTTTATTTCGAATATTGTTAAAGTGTTGGGGAAGGGAAAGAAGGAGCGGCTTGTCCCTATCGGAGATAAGGCTGTTAATTGCATTCAGGCGTATTTAAAAAGCCGTAAACAAAATGTGCGGGCGTTATTTTTAAATAAAAATGGTACGCGTTTAACGGATCGAAGCGTCCGCAATATTATCAATAAACATATTTTATCAACGAGTTTGCAAATGAAAGTTTCTCCGCATGTGTTGCGGCATTCTTTTGCGACACATCTTTTAAATCGGGGCGCGGACTTACGGTCTGTCCAGGAATTGTTAGGGCATGTGAATTTATCAACAACACAAATTTATACGCATGTTACGACTGACCGCCTTAAGGACGTGTATGACAAGGCCCATCCACGTGCATAAGTTGAGCAAAGCTCAACTTATGCACGTGATGAGCGCAGATGTGCTTCGCACAGCACAGATGAACACAGATGAATGCAGATATCAGTGCTCAACTGTGTAAGCGCAACGCGCATCAGTGATCATCGGTGAAATTAACCATGTTTATACTTTACGATATAATTTTTATTCTTTTTGCGGTTTTGTATTTTCCTTATGTCATTATTAAGGGAAAGTGGCATGCCGGATTCTGGGCGCGGTTAGGGTTTGTAGGGGCGAAAGATTTTTCGCGCCTACGGTCAAAGAAAAACATCTGGATTCATGCGGTCAGCGTTGGGGAAGTCCTGGCGATTGTGACACTTATTGAGGAAATGAAACAGCAGTGTCCGGAGCATCAGATTGTTGTTTCAACAGTTACGCCTACAGGATATGCTTTAGCGCGTCAGAAATTATCCAAAGAAGATGTGATTATTTTTGCGCCATTGGATTTTAGCTGGATTGTTCGGCACTATGCAAAGCTTATCCATCCGGAAATTTATGTCACAGCCGAGACAGAGATCTGGCCGAACTTATTTCTTGCGTTGTCAAAACGCGGCATCCCGGTCATTCAGGTCAATGGCCGCATTTCGGATAAAGCGTATCGACGGTATCGAAGGGTACGGTTTATTTTAAAGAAAGTGTTAGGATGCGTTTCAGCGTTTTGTATGCAAAGCCGGACAGATGCAAGCAAGGTTGTTGCCCTGGGGGCTCCTTCATCAAAAGTTCAGGTTGTTGGCAATGTAAAATTTGATGGTTTGAGTGCGACAACACCGTATGGGTTTGCCGATATCGGCCTTGAGGATCAGACACCTTTATGGGTAGCTGGCAGCACGCACCCAGGGGAAGAAGAGATTGTCCTGGATGTATTTAAAAAATTAAAAAGTGAGTTTCCTGATTTACGCTTGCTAATCGCTCCGCGGCATGTGGAGCGGGCAGGGGAGGTCGCGCAGATCGTGAAGCAGGCAGATTTAAGTCCGGTGCGATTTTCACAAATCAAAAAGGCTTCTATTTCCGAAGACGCGGTTATTGTGGTTGATGAAATTGGCCATTTGCGCGGCCTGTATGGCCTGGCAAAGATTGTGTTTGTTGGAAAAAGTTTGATTGGCCACGGCGGTCAGAACATTTTAGAACCGGCAGCTTTCGGAAAACCGATCTTTATCGGCCCCAATATGCAGAATTTTAAAGATATTGCACAGCTGTTTTTAGATGCGGATGCAGTTGTTCAAGTGAAAGATGCAAATGACCTTCTTGTGCAGCTATCCCATCTTCTGAACAACCCTCAAAAAATGGATCTTCTTAGCCAAAAAGCCCAAGACCTTGTCCAAAAGCACCAGGGCGCCACCGCCCAAACCCTGCAGATCATCGCTGAATTCCTCCCGGAAAAGATCAAGTAAAAAATCAGAGGCCTTCCTTAAAACTTTATAAAGTAGTAGTATGTTGACTTTGTTTATAAAGTTTTGTATACTTAAGTTAAACATTTGTCCTAGTATCGGAAATTTCAAAGACTCGCATACGAAATTCCTACACGGCCATAAAATAGTTGCGAGCTATCAAAAGTATCAAGCGAGCTTATTTTATGATTTTGATGTTTAACTCAAATGCAAAATCCGGGGTCAATAGCAAGTGTAGAAGGTAAGAGCA
>JAGLHE010000199.1 GCA_023143685.1 Candidatus Omnitrophota bacterium | reverse complement strand
TAGTCGATCTTACAGTTTAATCAAAAGTGACAAAGAATATGATAAAATTTTAAAGGGTTGTGAAATGTTGCAATTAAAGACTTGACCCCTTTTTTTGAAAATGATAAAATATTGAAATTATGAAAAATAAAACTAAAGGCGAAATAGAATCTCAAATCGGTGAGGCAATCATCAAATTTGAGAAAGAATACATGGGACGAGGTCCCAGAGAGACCAGGACGCTTATTATAGGTGATGTAGTTTTTGTGCGTTTGAAAGGGGTTCTTACACCCGCCGAAGAGCAATTAGCCAAAACTGTTGAAGGCGCGGATTTAATAAAAAAAACACGTGTCCAGCTGTTAGAAGGGGCAAGGGTTTTGTTGGAGAACATTATTTCGGATATTACTTTATGCCAGATAAAAAGTTTACACTCTGATATCAGTACGAAGACAGGAGAGCGAGTTATTATTTTTACTTTAGAAGAAGATTTGGAAAAGACGTTTAAAGCAGAGGGATAGATTCCTATTGATTAATAGTTGACTTAATGAAATTTAGTGGTAAATTCTTTGTGGTAGTTAAAGTGTGATGGAAGACTAGGGTAAGGATCTCGCGTGTGTGAGGTTGTTGCAAAGTAAGCCAACATCAAGTTTCTCGATCAGTAGTATCGACGGGGTGATGTTGGTTTTTTTGTTTAAAGTGGTGATATAAAATAAAAGGAGAACTAAAATGTCAGACAGCAAAAATTTAACTTTAATTCGTTCCAAATGTGATGAGGCTAATCAGGCCAAGATTAAAGAAGTTGCGAATGAAGAACTGTTAGCTAAGATCGCTAACCGCATAGAGCTTTGTAATCCAAAAGATGTCTGGATTCATACCGGAAGCGCTGAAGATTGCGCTTATGTTAAGAAAATGGCTATTGAAGTCGGAGAAGAACAGCCTTTGGCCATGGAAGGACACACCATCCATTTCGATCCGCCAACCGAACAAGGCCGGGTTGTCAAACAGACCTATGCTATTGCGGATGAAGGTGAATATGTCAGTTCTTTAGCCAATGCTATGCCACGTGCTGAGGCGGATGATCTGATTGCTGAGAGCATGGAGAATATCATGGATGGAAAAACTATGATCGTCGGATTTTATATCAGGGGGCCGATTGGCGCGCCGACATCGTATGCTTCATTAACGATTTCCGACACGTGGTATCTTGCACATCAGCAGGATAACCTTTATCGCTGCAATATTGTAGATTTTGAAAAGCAAGTTGAACTTATCGGTCTTTTCTTTACGAATACGCATGGCAAGGGTTCTTTGTGCACAAAAGACGCTTACGTTATGACAGATAGAAACAAGAAAGAAACTTGGGCATGGAATGTTTCTTATCTTGGAAATTGCGCTTTGATTAAAAAAGGCCATCATCGCTTGGCCAATGATGACGCGATTTATCAACACCGTAGCGAAAGGCTGTCTGAACATATGTTTATCACCGGGATTAAAATGAACGACGGTTCGATTATCTGGATTAATGGGGCTGCGCCGAGCGGATGCGGGAAGACCACAACCGCGATGGCCGGAGATTCTTTCATTGGAGACGATCTTGCTCAGGTATGGATTGCCGACGATGGAACCATTAGATCGATAAATCCGGAGATTGGTATTTTCGGGATTGTCAAAGATGTTAATATTGAAGGCGATCCGGTTCTTATGGAGCGCTTGCGCAATTCTGGTTCTGAGGTTATCTGGATCAATGTCTTGGTTGATGATAAAGGCGTTCCGTATTGGGAAGGAAGCGAAGAAAAGACACCTAAGCGCGGAACAAACTTTCAAGGAGAATGGGTGGAAGGAAAAACAGATGCGAGTGGTAATGTTATTCCGATGTCGCATCCGAATTCTCGCTGTACAATCCGCAGTTGCGAACTGAATAATTTCGATGAAGAAGCGGCCAATGATGCTAATGGTGTCGCGACTAAAGTATTCACCTACAGTGGACGCGATGCTGATACCATGCCTCCGGTTGTAGCCAGCTTAACACCTGAGGAAGGGGTAACATTCGGAGCTGATATTGCATCGCAAACCACAGCAACTGAAGTTGGCGCCAAAGGAGAGGTAAAGCGCTCCCCATGGGCAAACGCGCCATTCTTCCTAGGAGCTTTGGGCGATTATATGGATGGGCAGTTTAAGTTTTTTACGAATCCTAAACTGAAAGTAAAGCCGGTGTTAGCGTCGCTTAATTACTTCCTGATCGATGAAGCTCGTGGCGGGACAACAAAGAAACTTATCGGGGAAAAAAGAGACGTGCGTGTCTGGTTGACTTGGTTGGCGCGCTTAGCGAACAATGAAGTCACCGGTATCAAAACAGCTATTGGCATCATTCCGACGTTTGATGAGATTAATGATATTTTTAACGAGTTGATTCCGGGTAAAGGATATACTCAAGAGCTGTATAACAAACAGTTCGCGCTTTATATCGATAATATTATTGAGCGAATCGATATGCAGGTGGAAGCCTATAAAAAAGAAATCAACGTACCTGAGGTTTACTTTGAAACACAAGTGGCTAAAAAAGAACGCTTGGAGGCTTTGAAGTCAGAAAAAGGGTCTGTAGTTGTTCCGGATCAATTGGCTAAAATAGCATAAAGACATCCTGAATACACACACCATATTATTGCTGATACAAAATTTGAGTTTGGCATGATAGATGATGAAATCATTCTTATTGATGAAATAAGCTCGCTTGATACTTTT
>JAGLHE010000198.1 GCA_023143685.1 Candidatus Omnitrophota bacterium | reverse complement strand
CGAAATTCCTACACGGCCATAAAATAGTTGCGAGCAAACAAAAATATCAAGCGAGCTTATTTTATGAGTTTCCTAAAAGAAAGCAAGAATAAAAGGAGTCATGGAAGATGAGGAATTTAAAACGAATTTCAAATAAACATTTAGGTGAATTATTGATTGAGCGTGGTGTTGTGACGCGCGAGCAGGTGGAGATGGCGATTGCCTATCAGAAAGAAAAAGGAGGGCTGGTGGGAGAGGTCCTTGTGGAATTAGGATATGCCAGTGAGGAGAATATCGCGCAAGCCCTAACCTGTCAGTACGGGTTCCCGTATCTTCCTTTAGAAAATTATGAGATTGCTCCAGAAGCTGTGGGATCTGTCCCGGAGGATGTATGTCATAAATTTTGCCTTGTTCCTGTTGATAAGATTGGAAAAAGTTTGACCCTGGCGATGTCGAATCCACTTAATGTTAACGCGGTTGAGGACGTGGAAATGTTGACAGGATGCTCTGTCCAGGTTTTTGTGAGTACAGGGAAGAGCATTAAGACCGCGATTGAAAAGTATTATAAAAAATGAAGCTCCGGGATAGATTAAACTATGGCATCATTCAAAGAACGATTACAGGATATCCTCTTAAGAGACAGTCTTATCAAGGAGGAAGATTTAGAAAAAGCTTTACAAGCGCAAAAAGATACAGGTGGAGAGCTTAGCAAGATTTTGGTTAAGCTGAAACTTGTCAGTGAGGATGATCTGGCCCGTGTGTTAGGTGAAGGGCTGGGGATGCCCCCGATAGATATTTCCCGATTTAAGGTCGACCCCGACATAGTAAAAATTCTTCCAGAAGAAATTGTCATCAAATATCAAGTTTTGCCCATTTCCAAGATAGGGAATATTTTAACACTGGCTATGGCAGACCCTTTAAATATCTTTGTCATTGATAATATCAAGGCTTTGACGGGATTAAATATTACACCGATTATCGGCCGTCCAACTCAAATTCAAAGTGCTATTGAAAAACATTACGCTACTGATTCTGAGCAGGTATTGCAAGACATTATTAAGGATATTCGGGACGCGGAGGACCTGGAGCTTGTAAGGGAAATAGAGGGGGACATGGATCGGGCTACGATTGAAGACCTGACGCAAGAAGCCCCGATGATCAAATTAACAGATACAATCATTCATCAGGCAGTCATAGCCAAAGCGAGCGATGTCTTTATTGAACCTTTAGAGAAAA
Organism: Candidatus Omnitrophota bacterium; assembly: GCA_023143685.1. Lineage (GTDB taxonomy): Bacteria > Omnitrophota > Gorgyraeia > Zapsychrales > JANLHA01 > JAGLHE01. The sequence continues at coordinate 6,476 of JAGLHE010000198.1, read as the reverse complement.
GTTTGCGTATCCGCTATCGTGTTGATGGGGTAATCCGAGAGATTGACCAAATGTCAAAGGCGCTGCATCTTCCGATCATTTCGAGGATAAAGGTTATTTCTTCTCTGGATATTTCTGAGCGGCGTTTACCTCAGGACGGGCGCTTTAAGACAATTATGTCCGGCAATAAAGAGGTGGATTTCCGTGTTAATGTTTTACCGACGATTTTAGGAGAAAAAGTTGTTCTAAGGGTTTTGGACAAATCTGCGGGGATGGTGGATATTGAAAAATTGGGATTTGAGGAAGCCTCAATGCGAAGGCTTAAAGAATGTGCCAAGCGGCCGCATGGGATGATTTTATCTTGTGGCCCGACGGGTAGTGGAAAGACAACCACACTTTATTCTATTTTAAAATATGTTGATTCTCCCGAAATAAATATTGTGACGGTTGAGGATCCTGTGGAATATCAAATGAAAGGGATGAATCAAGTGAATGTTAAGCCATCTTTTGGATTAACATTTGCCACTGCTTTGCGCTCAATCTTGAGGCAAGATCCGGATATTATCATGATCGGGGAGATTCGAGATACAGAAACATTGGATATTGCTGTTAAAGCGGCACTGACCGGGCATTTAGTTTTAAGTTCTTTGCATACGACAACAGCATGCGGGTCGGTTGTGCGTATGATGAATATGGGTGTTGAGCCATATTTATTATGTTCGTCTGTTGTTGCCATTATTGGTCAAAGATTGTTGCGGCGTATTTGTAAAAGTTGTAAAGAAGAGTACGTTGTCCCTGAGGAACTTGTTGAGAGGCTGGGTTTGCATAGAATGACACAAGAGAAAGAGATAAAATTGTTCCGAGGGGCGGGGTGTGCCAAGTGTTTAAAATCCGGATATATTGGCCGCGTAGGAATTTCGGAAATTCTTGTTTTAAGTCCGGTCGTGCAGGAGCATGTTTTGCATGGGGCCGGAGAATTAAAAATTAAAGAAGTAGGGCGCAGGGATGGGATGAAGACGATGCGGGAGGATGGCCTGGCCAAGGCCTTGACAGGGTTGACAACTCTCGAAGAGGTGCTGCGTGTCACAGTTCCTGATGAGGAATTGTAATTTAGAGAAAAAAGAAGTATGAAATGTGAAATTAGAAACACGAAGTTAGAAATACGAAACACTAGATACCAAATACCAGATACCAAACAATGGCCGAACCGATAAAAAAACGTGTTATCAATTCTTTGGTTGAAGTTCTTAAGATCAAAAAAGAAGATATTGATGACGCGCTCAAATTGCAAAAAACCAAGGGGATCAGTTTCGATCGTGCCCTTATTGAAAAGGGGTTAGTGAATGAAGAGGATTTGTTGTCTTTGTTGGTCAAAGAATTGCAAATTCCTTTTATTAATTTAAAGAGAATGAAGATCGATCTTACCTTTAAAGAAATTATCCCCGAACAAGTATCGCGACAGTATCATGTTATGCCTGTTTCCCGGATAGGAAAAACAATGACGGTTGCCATTGCGGATCCATTAAATATTTTTGTTATTGATGATTTGCGTAATATCTCCGGACATGATATTGAGATTGTTATGAGTACGGATTCGGATATTATGAGGGCCATTGATAATTATTATGGCGGAGGATTATCAAGTAGCGTACAAGATATCAGTAAAGATATTTCAGCTGGAGATTTAGAGATTGTTTCAGATCAGGAAGGGATGGAAGAAGTTGCGACAGGCGCGGATGCGGGAGAGCAGGCACCGATTATCAGGATGGTCAATTTGGTGATCCGGGAAGGATTAAAGCAACGTGCTTCAGATATTCATATGGAGCCGATGGTTGATGCTGTACGAGTTCGGTATCGTATTGACGGGATTTTAAGGGAGGCTATGAAGATCCCTAAGGAAAACCAGAATGCGGTTATCGTACGGCTTAAGATCATGTCACGTTTAGATATAACGGCTTCCCGTGTGCCGCAAGATGGCCGGTTTAAGATGCAGATCGGCGTACAAGAAGTTGATTTTCGTGTTTCAATGCTTCCAACAACATTTGGGCAAAAAATTGTTTTAAGAATTCTGGATAAAAAGAATTTAAAGGTTGGTTTGGGAGGACTGGGATTCTCAGCGCACTCTTTAGATCTGCTTGCGCAGGCGATTAAGAAGCCGTTTGGGATGGTGTTGGTGACAGGCCCGACAGGAAGTGGAAAGTCTACAACTTTATACTCCATTATCAATGAGTTAAATACGATTGATAAAAATATTATTACAGTTGAGGAACCAGTGGAATACCTTGTTGACGGGTTAACGCAAATTCAGGTGCGTTCAGACATTGGTTTAACTTTTGCGTCCGGCTTGCGGGCTATTTTAAGGCAGAGCCCGGATATCGTAATGGTTGGAGAAATTCGGGACTTTGAAACGTCAGATATTGCTATTAAGGCATCATTGACGGGACAATTGGTTTTTTCAACACTTCATACGAATGACGCGTCAGGGGCTTTAACGCGTTTGGTGGATATGGGAGTAGAGCCTTTTTTGGTAGCGTCGAGTTTGGTGTTAGTTTGCGCGCAAAGGTTGTGTCGGCGTATTTGTGTCCAATGTAAAAAACCTGTTGAGATCCCTGAGGAAATTTTAAAGGATTTGAAATATGCTGTCCCTAAGGGAACAATTTTTTATGAGGGGAAGGGGTGTGATATTTGTCGTCAGACAGGATACCTCGGTCGATTAGGTGTTACTGAAGTTTTAGATGTGGATGATACGGTTCGTGAGATGTTGATTAAAGGAGAACCCGCAGACAAAATTAAAGGATATGCTCAAAAGAATAAAGGAATGAAAACATTGTGGGAAGATGTGATGGAGAAGTTTATCAAGGGAGACACAACATTGGAAGAAGTTTTGCGAATTTCGTCAAATGACTGAAAGGGAGGAAGAGAATGGTTGTTTTGGAAAATGAACCGATAATCGATAAAACGTTGATTGGTAAAATTCTGATGCGCAGGGGACTCATTGAGGAGCAACAATTAAAACAAGCCCTGGATAATCAAAGATCCGATGAGAGGCTTATCGGTGAGATCCTTGTCAATCTTGGCTATTTGCAAGAAATAGATATTGTTGTGGCTCTCATTATTCAATGTAATCTTCCGTATATCGCAATTAATAAATATGAAATTAATGAGGATGTCCTGGGTTTTGTCCCGGAGGATTTTGCAAGAGAGTTTCATGTGATTCCCATGGAACGGGTTGGAAGTATTTTGAGTGTTGTCATGGCCGATCCGTTGGATAGAAGGATTAAAGAAAGGATTGAGGAGCGCTCACAGCTTAAGGTTGCGCCTTTTATTGCGACACAGACAGAGATTGATCAAGCCATTGATCGGTGGTATACAAGGCAGTATGAATAAAATTAATGAAAAGATTTTTTGTCAGTGGATTTATGTTACAATATTTGTGCTTTAAAAATATTATTAAGTAACTTTATAAAGGATTTTGTATGGCAACTTTTAAGTACGTTGCGAAAGACCAGAATTCGCGGACAGTGACGGGAAAAATCGTTGCTGAAAACCAAGGTGTAGTTGTCGAAGAATTAAGAAAACGTCAACTGACCATTATATCGGTTAAAGCGATAAGAGAAGCAACAGCAGCCAAATCATCTTTTCAGCTTAAAAAGGTTAAAGAAGAAGACCTTGTTATGTTTACCCGTCAGTTAGCAACCATGGTTGAGGCGGGAATTCCGATTTTACAGGCAGCAGATGCCCTCCAGGAGCAAGTTTCACATCCTTATTTTAAAAGTGTTATTGTCAATATTCGTGATGATATTCAAGTCGGAAGCAGTATGTCGGCAGCCTTTGCTAAACATCCGAAGGTTTTTGATACGTTGTTTGTGAATATGGTTAAGGTGGGTGAGACCGGTGGGGTCTTAAGTTCAATCCTGGATCGCATCGCGGCATATTTAGAGAAAACAATTAAACTGAAGCGTAAAGTAAAATCAGCCTTGATTTATCCGATAGTTGTTGTGAGCATGGCGATGATTATTACTGTTATTTTGCTGGTTAAAGTGGTTCCTACGTTTGCCGGCATTTATGACTCTTTTGATTCTGAATTGCCCGGGATGACAAAGATTTTAATTCAGGTGAGTGATATACTACAAAATTATTTATTGTATGTTATCGGTGGTTGTATTTTGTTTGGGTTTCTTGTCTCGCGTTGGTATAAAACAGATTCCGGGAGGCTGGCACTTGATAGCCTTTCATTGAAAATTCCGGTTTTTGGCCCGTTGATCCGCAAGGTTGCCATCAGTCGATTTAGCCGGACATTATCAACTCTGCTTCAGACAGGGGTTCCTATTCTGGAGTCTTTGGATATTGTAGGAAAGTCCAGCGGTAACTATGTTATTGAGAAAGTTGTTGATAATGTGAAGGGAAGTGTGCGTGAAGGAGAAAGCATCGCGGCCCCGTTGGTTAAAAGCGGGGTTTTTCCTCCGATGGTGGTACGCATGATCGCGATTGGGGAAACGTCCGGACAGCTGGAAAAGATGTTAACGAAGATTGCTGAATTTTATGATGATCAGGTTGATGCCGCGGTTGCAGGGTTAACAAGTATGATAGAACCGTTGATTATCGGATTTTTGGGAATTGTTGTGGGATTTATTGTTATCGCGTTATTTTTGCCGATTATTAGTATTACACAAATCCTTTAAAGGATGAAATTATGATGAGAAAAAAAATAAACGTTTTGTTACTAAGTGTTTGTTTTTTTGTCGGAGGATTCATTTGTTTTCCTGTCGAAGCCGCGGATTTTGATCAAGCCTCGGCTGCGGCGCAAGAGCTGTTGGAATATTCTCTGAAAGGTGTTAAGGCCCGGATGAAAGAAGTTTCAGAAGATAATAACGCGTTGATATTACGCAATAGTGCTTTGAGAGGAAGAATTCTTTCTTTACAGAAGTATACTGCTGAATTAGAGAACCAAAAGATTTCTTTGTTGGAAGAGTTTATTGAAATGCGTGATGTGGTTAAGGAACAAAAAGAAGAGAGTGTGTGGGTGGCGGCACGGGAGAAGAGATTAAAAGGGAAAAGACAGCGGTTGAGCAGGGAGCAGAGGCATTTAGAAATGCAGGTGCAAGAGGATGTTCAGCGGCGGGATGATCTGCAGGAACGAGTCGGGATTAACGAGAAGATACTCAGGGTAATTCAGAAAGATACAAGAGGGCCAGATATCGCGGATATTAAACGAAAGTTTCAGCAACAAAAGAAAGATGTTGATAAGGAGTTGAAAGAATATAAAAGGCGCGCGCAAGAGGTGTTGAACGAGAAGCTACAGCTTGAAAGGCAGCGAAGTGTGAGTTTGGAGAAACGTAATGAAGCAAAAAAGGTGCGGAAAGCCTTGCAGCAAGAGTTGTCACAAAATCAACAAGCACTGAAAGAAAAGGTTTATCAAGAGGATGAGTTGAAAGAAGAAGTACAAGAAAAGAAATTAGCAATGAGTCAGCAAAGGCAAGCTGTTTATGAGGAAACGGCAGAGTTGAACGTTTACAAGGAGAGAATAACCGCGTTAGTCGAGAAGCTTGGTGAGGCTGGAGACGCGGTTGTCCGGGGATTTTCGCAAGATAAACGGCAGATAGATGAGTTGCGCAGGCTTCTTGAAAAAGAAGGCTCCTGTCTTGTTAAGCAGAAAGAAGTCGTTGAGGAGAAAGCAGGTTGGCATAAAAGAATAAAGCAGGAAAAGAAAAAAGAGATTGAACGGGTTTCGAAAACAAAAGAAAAGAAAGGCCATGTTGTTAGTTTGGAAGCGAAGAAAGTAAGTTTGCGTGAGGATGCCCTTGCTAAAGAGGAGGCCGCTCAAAAATTAGAGCAGGAAATGAGGGATGTGCGAGAAGAATTAGGCCAATTGAGTCAGCATATGGCAAAGCAAGCAGGCGTCGGGAGACGTGGTTCAAAACGTGAATTGGAGAAAGTTAAGAAAGAGGTGTCCCTGGAAGTTCGAGAGTATGATCGAAAAATCCGAAAATCCGAAAAGCATAAAAATATATTGAAACAGGATTTTGTTAAAATAAAAGCGGAACTTTCGCGAGTAGATGGAGAACGGATTGCCCTTAAAGAAAAACTGGCCTCTTTGAAAGATGTTCCGATAGGGCAGGTAGTACAAGAGATGATTGAGATGGAGTTGGCGCAAGTGCGAAGAAAGACTTTTGAGCCGCTTAAAGAGAAAGTCGCGGAGTTAAAAAAATATAAAATAAAAATTAAGGAAATGATTGATTCTTTAAAGAAAGCGCGGGACTCTATTGTCCGTGAGTTTTCCAAAGAGCGACAACGTATATTAAATTTGAAACGACTTCTTTATAAAGAAGAACCGTTATTGGTAAAGAAGAGCGCGGTGATAGCGCAAACGCATGGGTGGCAAAAAAAGATTCAAAGGACGTTTCAAGAGAAAGATACATATGAAGAAAAAAATTTGAGCCGGAAAGATCAGATTGATTCTTTGATGATTGAAAAGAAAGTATTGCAAGACAGCCTGG
>JAGLHE010000197.1 GCA_023143685.1 Candidatus Omnitrophota bacterium | reverse complement strand
GTGTTCTTTTAACATAGTCTTTTATTAGCGAAAAGTGTAAAGTGAAAAAATGAAAAAACTAAAAATTCAAAACGAAAAGTGAAAAATTAAATAATACAGACCAAAAAATTGCAAATAACTTTTAATGAAAATCTTTTTGCGTTCTTAGCCCACAGTCCGCAAGCCCTTTTCACTTTTCGTTTTGCGCTTTGCGTTCTTAGCCGGCCCGCAAGCCCATCAAAAGCTACAATTCATCCCCACCGTAATAATGTTCCGTTCATAACCACGGGCGTCCACGTTCGACTGTGTCTGGGAGTACGCATAATCGACGTACGCGCTCACGTGCTCGGTGAGATCATAATTCAGCCGCGTGCTCACGCCGGTGAGCTTGTCGCGGATATTGAGCGAATCAAAATCCCCGTCCCCGTAAAACCCGGAAAAAACCACCCCCATCCGTTCAACCAGTTGATGCCGCACACGCGCGGTCAACTGCCAATAATCAAACACATCCTCGGTGTAGCCATTGGGGAACTTTTCTTTCTGAAAAGACACGCTCACGCTCGTGTTTTCATCAATGTCATCCGTCAGGGTCAGAAAAATTCTGGGGTCGGTGCTGGTCTTTCCGCTAAAATCTTCGACGAGCGAAAGTCCGGTCGTCGCGTCCACGTACAGCTGCTTCGTTAAGTAATGTCTCACGCCGGTTACAAAAGAATGCACCGTAGAATTTGTTCCAGGGTCAAGATCACGAACCGAAAAATAATACGCCAAAATAAAAACCGTGGCCGAACTGCGGAAATAGTCCAGCTCCACACTGACTCTGTTTAAAAATGAATCGCTTGAGTTCGCCCGGTCCACTTCGTAAATTTCGTTGTCATACCCGACTAAAAGCCCGAGCTGCTTGGATAAATCCCTGGAATACTGCAGGTTCATGCTGTTGCGGTGAAAAGAGTAGCGGCCGGCTGTGCGGCCAAAGGCGTCTTCGAAACTGCTGGGGTCTTCCGCGTGGCGAAACGTGTTGGAAAATGAAACGCGGTCGTACTTCGAAAACTCTTTAAGTACAGCAAGCCTCACATCTTGGGCATTGTTGTTAAAATCGGTATTATCCCAAAAAAGCTGCTCGGTAATATTCGTTGTCAACTCAAGATCATATGTCTTCCCGGTTTTTTTAAGGCCCAGCCCCACCAAAACCGTTGTAATAAAATCGTCCTTTTCATTGGTGCTGGCCGATGTCACATTATCATCATAACTTGTGCGGACCGAACCATTAACATCAACATCAAACGCCTTAATGAGAGCAGAAACCTCCCCGCCCCTCCCTAAAAAGGAAAGACAAATCATAAAAATAATTATTTTATGCCAAATTTTCATAGATAGTTTATCTATTTATATAAATAGTAATAATCTGTATATTATATATATTTTTTGTAAAAAGGCAAGATTATTGAATAAGGCTTAAGGGGAGGAATATAACTATTTGGAAACAAATAAGTTTCGCGCCTGGCAAGATTCTCAAACACTGCAAATCCTTGATTCAGGCCATCTTTACTTATCACCGTTTTCTAAACGTTCGGGGTGATGTTTAACGACCTTCGCTCGCACCATATAAATCACA
>JAGLHE010000196.1 GCA_023143685.1 Candidatus Omnitrophota bacterium | reverse complement strand
CAACACATGTCGAGGTCAGGCAATCAACTGACATCCTCGCAATGGAGGATCGCAGGGTCGCCCAAGCCATTCACTATATCAAGCAGAACCTCGACAAGCTCATTACCGTTGATGACATTGTAAACACTACACTTGTGCCGCGAAGAACCTTGCAGATGCGATTCAAAAAGGAAATAGGACGAACGATCATCGAAGAGATAAGGCGATTAAAATGCGACCAGATCGCACAGATGCTTATTACCACAGACATGCCTATATCGAAGATCGCCCTTGATCTCGGATACCCTGGTATCGATCACATCTCCAGATCGTTCCGCATGGAAAAGGGCATGAGCCCAATTGAGTACCGAAAGCTATACACGCAGGAATAAACACAACAGCTTTTTATCACGTCAGACAGTAACGCGCCAAAAGTATACCCTGTATGGGTATTACAAAGTAGATAAGAAAATACAAGCCGGTCAATCAGTAACTTCCCGATTTTTTTACGATCCCTATCGTGTAAAGTTTAGTCATGCTTACATGCTGTAACGATCATTTGAGCCCCTTAATTGAAAGGAAAAGATATGTGTCTTGATTGTGGATGCACACCATGCCCGGAATGCGGCCAGCCAGTTGAAGATGGAGTTTGCACCGGATGCGATCTGCCAGTAGAGGAATGCCTCTGCGGCACTCTCGAAGAGTAAATAGCTTCCCTGGAACCGAATATATTGATCCACCGGCTGAGATCTGACCGGACGGTGACAGTGCGGAAATTGGGTTTGCTTTGCATTTTTTTATTTTTTGCTTGGGTCTCGCCCGAAAAGCGAGGGGTTTCCTATTTCGAAAATTGGCTTTGATTGGCTTTGTTCCGTTTTGAGTTTTTGGGGATAAATCGTTGTAATTTACGGTGCTACAAGAGGTTACGGTCAATTTTGCGCTGTTGAAATTGGCTTTGTTTTTCATAAAAAAGTTTTGCAAAATCACGATTTTATCCCGTAATGGTGAGGTTTTTGTGGTGTTTTGCAGTGTTTCTGTTTTTTGTAGTTTTATCATGTTTTTTGCCTCTGTAATCCGCTATAACTTATCCTGATTGTTAGATGAACATTATACAAAGATGAGCCTTAGAAGTCAAGTGAATTTTATTTAAAAAACACCGGGGTTTTTCAATAATACTGCGGTTGTTATGGGACCGGCAAACTTTGAAGAAAACCTTGTTTTTTGCCGATTAATTAGGTATATTTCACATATTGCCAAAGTGATACATCTAAACGCAAAAAGGAATCTATGAGTAAGAAAAGGCATTTAATTTCATTTTTCTCAGGTGCACTTGGACTTGATTTAGGTCTGGAAAAAGCTGGTTTCGTACTTAAAGCTGCTGTCGAGTGTAATCAAATTGCAGTTCAAACAATAAAAAATAATAGTAAGCTTCTGAATGGTGAAAGATTCATTGTAATTGACAAAACTTTGTCATCGAAGAATGTTAATGAGATATGTGACGATATTTTACGGCGAACAAGGTTAACGAAGACCCCTCCATATCTTTTAGCCGGGGCTCCTCCGTGTCAACCCTTTAGCACAGCAGGCAAAAGGGCATCAATGCAAGACAGTCGCAGTTGCGGTTTCAAAATCTTTTTCCAAGCAGTAAATATTTTACGTCCTAAGTTCTTTGTCATTGAAAATGTTAAAGGCATATTATCTGCCGCCAAAAAACATCGTCCATTAGCAGAACGCGGACCAGGGTTTCCCAAACTAAAGCCCTCCGAGGAACACGGCTCGGCGTTAAGAGATTTACTTGAGAACCTCAATGACCTTTGCCAAAAAACCGGTTATTGCGTCAGCTGGGGAGTAGTCAATTCTGCTGATTATGGTTGTCCCCAAGTTCGCGAACGAGTTGTATTTATTGGTTCTTTGGATGGCCATTTTGTTTGGCCTAAGCCCACACATTCCAAGGACGGAAAGGGCAATAAGAAAAGATGGGCTACATTAAGAAACGCATTTAAAGGACTCAAGGAACAAGACCCGGCATATAGTGCTTTTAGTCCCGAGGTTTCTGATTATCTAAAGATCATTCCAGAAGGAGGTAACTGGAGAAGTCTTCCTGAAAACCTCCAAGCCGATGCGATAGGCGGTGCTTATAAATCATGGGGGGGACGTTCGGGATTTTTAAGGCGGCTGTCTCGGAACAAACCATCACCAACGGTTACAAATAATCCCAAGACAAAAGCAACGATGTTATGCCATCCGACAGAGATAAGGCCTCTTAGTGTGAGGGAAAGTGCCAGAATACAACAGTTTCCTGACGATTGGGATTTTTCAGGAAGTTTATCGCAGCAATAT
>JAGLHE010000195.1 GCA_023143685.1 Candidatus Omnitrophota bacterium | reverse complement strand
CAAACTCTCCAAAATAACTTGGCTTTTTAAATATTTCGGGTACTTAATGACAATAAAATTTCAAAGATCAACCATACAAAATGCGCCAGAAACTGACGCGAGATTTTCAAGAATATCAAACACAAGTGAATTTGTCAAGTACTTTTTCAGTGTTTTTTTTGAAAACCTCCCCACTGATTCCTTCAACCTCATCTGCAACAGTCGCAACAACTTACAGCATCACCAAAAACTCTTAAATTAAATTTTTAAAAATAAAAATTCAAAAATCTAACCAGACATCAACTCAATAAAATTTCTCTCTAGAATTTGTTCTTTATATTCAGCAATTAAAGCTGATGAAGAGATCACTTCGATGGTTTTCTCGATGTTCTGATTGGCAGGAAAATCACTTCCAAAAAGTATATGGTCAGCATCAACAACCTCTAAGGCGCACAACAAGGATGCCGCAGACTTCGACCCACTGGTATCAAAATATAAATTCTTAAAAAATCCACCTGGCAACTTCCCAAGATCTTTAACGAAATCCCTTTTCCGCAACATTTGATATGTATTATCAAAACGCTCACGAACAAACGGCAACACACCGCCATAATGCGCAAAAATAAAATCAACTTCGGGATACTCTGAGAACGTCCCTTCCATCATCATCTTGCCTATACACATCGACACATCAAAAACATACTCGAGCACTGGAGTCAGCAATGGGTCTTTAACACGCTCCTCGCCGATAGGGCTCATTATTTGTGGATGCACATGAATGGGCATCTTATTCTCACACGCAAAGGAATAAACAGGGGCAAACATTTCATCGTCCAAATACTTTCCGTCATAACTGCTTGCCAACGTCAACGCACTTAACCCTGAATCCTTAATCCTTCGCAATTCCTCGTCGATAGATTCCGGCGCATCAACGGGGAGGATACCTGCCCCCACAAAACGATCAGGATATTTATTAACAACATCAGCTATCGCACCATTATACTCTCGGCAGACTTCCCTCCAACCCCCCATATTCAAATGCGCGTCGCTCGTCGGATAAAGCAACAATGCCTTTTCAATTCCCAACTGGTCCATCACCGACAACTGCCGGTTCAGATCAGACCAGAACTGTTTAAAAAACATTGTATTCTCCGCCACCCGCGGTGGCATATAATGACTATGTGCATCAAAAATTTTCATACATCCTCTCTTCGACAGAGAATACTCCTTACTCCCTATATGGGATCACACAAGACGAAAGGCGCCTGCAGAGCAAAATCCTGCACGACCATCGGGACTCTCGATTCCAAAGATTTATCACCAGGAAAAAATGATTGTCTGTTTTATACTTTCCCATACTGTGACTGTGAGAAAATATTATCAACGGCAACTCGTATCCGCACAAAAATTCTTAGATCATTTTATTTTCTTTTAACGCTCGCTCAACTTCAGAAATCGCTTTTTTCAATTCTTGCAAAAGCGTCACGTTAATAGAAACACCCTTTGCTGTCGGGACCATCTCTTCAGCCCCTTGTGTCATCGTCCATGTACGAATATCAATAAGGTCATTGCCCTTATACTCACGCACACCAACACGTACTTCCTGAAACTTGTTTTTCTTAAAAACAGAAACTGTCTTATCCATTTCTCAATCACCCCCTTTTCTAGTGATACGCTGTAAGTGTTAAGTTATAAGTTTAGAAGAAACCCTCTGGCTGCTCACAACTTACCTCTCACAACTATTTCGCCTGCTCCTGCGCATAGTCAATAACCGGTTTTGTCCAAGGTGTTTGCTGATTAATCACCGCCAACTCCAGAGGACAAACATTCTGCGGCACAGACAGCGCATACATCACCATATCCACAACCGCGTCTGCAGACATTAACCGATCTTTTTGTTCCTTTGTAATATCCTGAAGTTTATCCGTCAACTCCGTATCAACAACACCCGGCAAAATCGACGTCACTTTAATACCATGATCTCGCATTTCCCAAAACAGGCCTTTAAGAAACGCACGCAATCCGACTTTCAAAGAACTATATGTAATAAAATTTTTAGGCAAAGGATCACACAAGGTTGAACCTGACACCATGTTGATAATCGACCCACTCTTTCTCTCAATCATCTGCGGGATAACCAACCGAATCAAACGCACATACCCCAAATAATTTGTATGCGCTAATCGCTCAATATCTTCCAAAGGTTGCTTATCAAAAGGATACTGGCTGGATACGCCCGCGTTATTAATCAAGATATCAACTTGCCCAAATTCTTTATTGGCTGTATCAGACAATCTCTGTAAATCCTCAAGCTTGCTCACATCTGCTGCCACACCCACAACCTTAACACCTGTTTTGTCCGCAATCTCTTTTGCTGTTTCATCGAGCACAGACTGTGTTCGAGCGGCAATCAGAACATTCGCTCCATTTTCCGCCAAACGCATCGCAACGGCCTTGCCTATTCCCTTGCTCGCGCCGGTAATTAAAACATTTTTTCCTTTTAATTCCATTTACTTTCCTTTCTCCTAAAATAAGCTCGCTTGATACTTTTGATTGCTCGCATCTATTTCATG
>JAGLHE010000194.1 GCA_023143685.1 Candidatus Omnitrophota bacterium | reverse complement strand
TGAATCTGGATATTTTGTCTATCACTCAAAAAAGCACACGCCCCCTTAAACACAAAAGAATCCTGCAGAGAAAAATCTTTAACAGTGAATGACACCCTTGAAATTTCCATCTCAACAGGTATCTCTTGAGTCTGATCCTCCAACACAACCGATCCTCCATTAATATTTAAAGACGCGATTGATAACGGTGGCAACGACATAGCAGGGCCCTTTGGCGCAACCGGTTTTATTCTTTCCATCACCCTTTGAGAAAAATCTACTTCTTCAACCGTTGTTTCCTGAGGAATATACGAGAACTGCCGCACATTCATCTTCCCCTCCTGATTACGGACAACACGGATCAAAGGAGATTTTATCCAAACACTCGATACATGAATCCTCTTTTCTTTTAAATACGTCAAGACATCGACATCCAACTTTATCCGGTCAATACTCAAGAATACTTTCGAAGAAAAAGACGCGTCCTCCATCATCTTAATCCCCTCAATATAAAGGCCCAGCCCTTTAACAGGAGAAAAGGATAGAGACAATTTCTCGACGGAGACATCTCTCCCTACCCGCGCACTCAATTCATCCATAAGAGAATCGCGATATCGGTTAATGTCAAATGTCTTAATTAAAACAACAGCACATAAAACAAAAATGATAAATAAGGAGAGAACTATGATGAGGATTCTTCTAAATAATTTCATAAAGTATAATCTAAAAAAGCAATGTTATCTTCAAGATGATTTTGTTATTTTAAGGAATTTGAAATTCTTGCGATGCAACCCCTGCCTGACTACAGACAGCATCTACACGGACAACATCTCCGGGTTCTAATTTAAGAGGAATTTCTCTTATCAATCCCTTGGGAGATATCTGCGTAGCAAAACGGAAAACTTGAGGATCGCCATCATTAATAGACAACGTCATCTTGCGGATATAATGTGCCCTTCTATTTCGGGAGACATGATCTATTTTTATAATAAGCACCGGCTGCTCTGCCTCGGCGTTATATTCAAACTCAATCTTTGCCGGCGCGTGAGCGCTGGAGGAAGATATACCAAGCGTCACAAAGACAACAGCAGAAAAAAACAGCCTAATCCAAACATGCTCCTGATGACTAATTTTGAATAAACGCATCCAGGGCATCCTTTATTGATTGTTGTCGTTGATTATGTTGATATCCCCGGCGGGAAAAGCTCGCGACAACCGGATCCGCTTGACGATTTAAGGCATTGAGGTAATCCCGTGTTCGCCTATAATTTGGCCAAACAGAATCAACCTCCTCTAACACCTTCCTTGCCTGACTATAATTCTTATCATCAAACAGATGGATTCCACGCGAGTATAAATGCTCAACATCTTTTTTCACCTCGGCGCGCAAAGCTTTCCTTTCTTCTAAAATAGATTCTTTCCTCTTTATCAAATCAACACTATTTGCGTCCGCAAGAATCTCCTCGAATTCTGGCAGGCCGCCTCCCAAAAATTCTCGTTCCGCAAATTTTTCTTGCTTACGCCGCTTCTTTTCTTGTCGGGCTTCTTCTTTCTCTGATTCCCGTTGTTTTTTTAACGCTATCCGCTCCTGTCTTTTTTGTTCTTTCTGTCGCGCAATCTCTTGTTTTCGCTCAAGACGTTCAAGCCATTTCTGATGTTCCTGCTCTTCTTTCATCTTCGCGCGATCAACTTTCGCAGACAACCGTTCTATTTTATCCTGCAAATCTGAACGCACTAAATAATGCATCGCTACACTTTCTAAAAAATTATTCGCCTTTTCAATTTCTTGCTGTGCTGCGGTGTACCCTTTTTCAGCATAAGCAGCATTAGCTTGTCGACACATTATATCAATCTGGGCTTTGACTTCTTTCTGTGCCTGAAGGGCCTCTCGTTCCTCTTGGCGAACCCGAGCTTTGACTTCTTTCTGTGCCTGAAGGGCCTCTCGTTCCTCTTGGCGAACCCGAGCTTTGGCTTCTTCCTGTGCCTGGCGAGCCTCTCGTTCCTCCTGGCGGGCCCGAGCTTTGGCTTCGCGCTCATCCTGGCGAGCCTTGGCTTTTGCCTCTATCTCTTGCTCCCGGGCATTTCTTTCAGCTTCCATCTTATTCTTTTTTTCTAAAACTATCTTGTCTTTAGCCTGTTGATCTTCCTTTACAACGATATCGTGCTGTTCGACTTCAATCATCTTTGTCAAATCCGTCAAATAATCACGCGTCCGTTGATAATCAGGATGCATGATCTCAACTTGCAGAAAATTCAATTTTGCTTTGCGATAATTCTTGTTTTTATAAAACTGCTCCCCCTCCAGGTACAAATCCACGACAGACTGTTCAAAAGCCGCTGCAGCCTGCCCCACTTTTCTTTGGGCATGACTTAACAACGGCATAAAAAAAAGAACACCAATTACCACTAAAAAGCAAACACCCTTTTGAAAAAGGCTCATAGAACAATTCCTCCATTATTGATTGTAAGGTAGTCGCGTTTCCCAACAAGAACACTTTCGCGTGTAACCGGTGAGTTACTTTCGCGGGGTGAATGGTGCGAGGTGTCCCGCACGCAGTTTCGAAGCGAAGCGAAGATGTTTGAGTACGGGATACCTTGCACTGTTCGCCCGGCGCAGTAACTCACCGATTACTTGCGCGTAATTTCACGATGCCATCATTTAATATCTTTCTCCGAAAACACATCTGCTGTAAAAATTTGAATCTCCGTCGCCGGGTCTTTCCACGCGTCCGGCGGAAGGCCGGCTTTATGAGAGCATAGATTTGAAAGAAATTCTTCCCGACCCCAACCAAATTCCGTAGCCACCTGCGGCAAGAAAACCCCTTGATTCATCAGCCCTTTCCGTACGATTACCCCATGCACGCCCGGCTCAATTTCTTCAACATCTGTCACACGCCATGGTTTTGATAATACGGATATTTCAAGATCAATACTTCCCAATTCCTCTTTTGATAAAGGAGGAAAACGGGGATCTTTAACCGCCGCTGAAATCGCCATATCACGGACCGTTTTATAAAGAGGCGCATCTGATACAATGTTCCCAATACAACCCCTAAGATGACCATAACGATGCAACGTAACAAACGCGCCCTCAGCTTCTGATAACCTGGGATCCTGTTCATCAAATTTTGCTACCTGGCCTGTTAAAATAAATTTTACAATTGTTTCTTTGGCGATTTGAATAAGGCGGCGTTTCTGTTCTAATGTTAACGGGGCAATCTTCCCTTCACCCGGTTGCTCTGCCTCGGCCTCATTCTTATTCTCTTTCTTTTCTGTTTCTTCATTAAAAATAATAATGGACGCATATCCCACGACCCTGCCTTTATCTCCTGTCACATCGCTTGAATTCGCATATTTCAAAACCTCCAGCCCTGTCAAACCACGCTCTTTAGCCAACAGCAACCCGGCAGTTACCGGCATAATCCCGCACAACTCCATCATCCCTGTTTTGCACTGTTTCCATAATTTCTCGATATCAAAGGACTTAATCGCTTCTAACGTTCGATGGTCCATCTTCCGGGCAAAGGCATCATCATGAAAATGCGACATATCCGTGCTCAGAACAACCAGGACATCATCGCGGCTGCCGATAATCCGGTTCAAGCTTTTTGCCAAGGCTTGTAATGTTTCAAAAGAGGGTTGCCCAACAATCACCGGGACTAATTTAAAATCGGTAAATATTGTTTGGAGAAAAGGTAATTGAACTTCCAGGGAATGTTCCCGCTCAAAAGCTTGAGGGTCAAAAGAAAATTTTTCATGCGCGTTAACAAGCTGAGCAGCAAAATCTTCATCAACATTTAATGTTCCGAGCGGAGTCTGATATCCCCCGGACTGCCACACAGATATTCCATCCGTCGCATAATAATGGCTCGGAGCCAGGACAACAATTGTCTTGAAATTTTTCCGGCTAACAGCTTTGTATCCATACGCGGCCACCCCACCCGAAAACATATGCCCGGCATGAGGAGATATCACAATCTCAACATCGCGCTCTGTCGGAGCAACATCCGCCGCCTTTAAGAATGACTTGATATGAGAAGACAACCTTTGCGGATTGGCCTCATAAAACTGGCCACTCACGTTAGGCTTTTTAATATTCTCTCCATGTCCGGCTGTTGCCATCGTGACACCAATAATGAAGGTTAGAATAATTCTCTTCATCAAATTATTCCGTCTTCTGATAATATTGATCTAAACTTAACAAAGACGTTTTCGCAAGATTCACCAACATCAACCCCACAAACACAAAAAGCGCAATATCAATCAGCAATGTTCCTTTAAGTGAAACAGAAAACAACTCGCCAAAACAACCGCAATCATCAAGCGGCAAACCACGAATAATTGCAGAACTAACAACTCCAATCAAACCTGTAACTAACACCAACAGGCCCTTTAACGCGTTTCGTGTCCACAGGCCTATAACCAAAAATACTCCTAAAAAGAATTCCACCCACGGAACAATAAAAGCAACCCCTTTTTCTACGATATCAGGAAAAATCTCATACGCCTGCACGACATAAAGGAAATTCTGAAAAGGGCCCATCAACGTATCTACGCTCACGAGAACAAAAAAACCGCCTATTGTAACACGCAAAAATATAAAAATATTAAATCCTTTATTCATATCTCAATGATTTCCGTGATACTCTTCGGGCTGATCCTGCTCTGATTCATGCTTTTTACCGAAATACTCAAAAAGTTCTTTTATCAAAGATTTTACCCCAACGACCATCTCTCCGTTAATAAAATATGTCGGAGTGGCTTTAACCCCGCGAGCCTTACCTTCGGCCTTTATTTCCACAATCCTGGCATCCACTGTTTCATCCTCAAGGCACATCTTGAATTCATCCATATATATTCCAGACTCTTTGGCAAAAGACTCAAAAACCGGAACAGGGTTCAACAGTTTTGACCATTGGCGCTGGCGTTTAATCAACAAATCATGATATGGCCAGAATTTACCCTGACGTGAAGCACATTCCGCATAACGCGAACTTAAAAAACCATGTTTATGAAAACGCAAAGGAAAATGGTTCATCTCCATAGAAATTTTATCAGGGTTATCCTTAAGATAAGAATTAATAATTATTGCACCCTTCGCGCACGCCCCGCACTGAAAATCCATATACTCAATGATTTTCAGATCCGCGTCAGGATTACCCTTTTTCCTGCCGGCCTGCACCACTACTTGCCGGTCATCCCCTTGTAAAACTTTGCCGATAAATTTAGCACCGCAAATCAAGGCAACCCCGCCAGCAATAATCAATATTGTAAGTGTTCGTTTTGTTAGTGTCATATTATTAGTAGTATTTAAAACAACCGTATTGTAGCACAAAAACTTTCCCGGAAAACAAAAAAGAGGTCAGATTTCCTGACCTCTTTTTTGCAGTATACAGATTCTCGAATACACCCATCTCCTACTTTTCAACCATCTTCAGTTCTGCCCCATCCTTAGGACAAAATCTCACATTTCCCTCGTATTGGACTCCACAGACCGGACAAAATTTCTTTTGAGCCAACATTTTATCACCAACAACATACCCGCCTAACGCGCCTGCCGCAGCACCAATAGCAGCACCTTCCCCACCATGTCCGGACTGATGGCCAACTATCCCGCCAATTGCAGCACCCAAAATACCTCCACCCGCGGTTGATTTTTGCGTTGTCGTACAGCCAACAGCAAAAAACGCGACCACAACAAGACTCAACATTATCTTTTTCATATCACACCGTCCTTGTTAAATATGTTAAAACGCTTTTAACCGGAAAAATGCAGATAATTTTAAATGCATTTTTTGGGTTAAACCTCATACATTAAGTATAAAAAATAATTCACAACAATCAAGGAAAAAATTTTAGTTTGTGTAACCGGTGAGTTACTGTGGGAGAACAGTGTGAGGTGTCCCACGCGCAGTTACGAAGCGAAGCGGAGTTGTTTGAGCACGGGATACCTCACGCTGTTCTCCCACAGTAACTCACCGATTACTAGTTTGTTCGGATGATGAAAAACTTTTTATGCCCTGCTTTGACAACAGCATGTCCGATATCTTTACCATCAAACGATAGGTCATATTCCCCGGGATCCAGGAGTAAACGTGCAATACGAATCTGTGCCGGCAAGGTCTGCCATGCCCGGATATCTGTTTGCTCCGCGTAAAGATTGACTAATCCAGCGCCATATTGAAACAAATCTCCAGCATCCTTTCCATGGTTTTCTTCGATTTTTTCTTTTACACCTTTCTGCAAAAAATATTTTGCAGCTTGCCGCCCTACAGACTTGGCAATAATCCGGGAGCGCCTTTGCCTTAAATTTTTAACCGCAATAGCACTTATATTTTCTCCCAGCTCTGTCACAGCTGAATACGCTGCGCCATCTTTGCTAACCGCTAAAAATGTTTTAGGCTCCTCATCAAAAATACGTTCTTTATACCGGGGGAAAGAAATTTTAATCAACTCCCCTTTGGCCCCAAGTAAAATGATTGAGTCAGGATACTTCAACGGTGAAAGTCCCTGATAATGGATAAGATACACCTGTGCTTTTTTTTGTTTGTCCGCAAGGCTTAAAAAATCAACATCTTCAAACTTGTTACGATACTGTCGAAACTCTTCTTTCCCCATCCATCCCGCCAGTGTCAGCAAATTTTCTTTTAACACTCTGGGTGCGGCTACGGCATAATGCGATTGATAAAGGTTTTCGTAACTTTCATACGCTTTACGATATGAAATAAACGCGTCATTTAAATCCGCGCTCGATCCTGAAGCCTCATAAAGTATACCCATCAACATCCGCGCAAACGCGTCCTCTTTATAAACATTTTTCTGGCCCGGATCATATTGCTGGTTGATCGCCGACACCATCGAGTCAACATCCCGAGCCTCGACGAGCGATTCAGAAATATCACCCAACATAGCATAATTTAAAGCCTGAAAAATATTTACCATCACACGTTCAAAATCTTCACCGCGATAAGGCTTCGTATAATCATTCCAAAGCCAACTGCCAACGCCTTTTGTGATGGAACGTGTATACAACAGGCCGTATTTGCCTTTAGCCTTTTCAAGCTCATCAATGCTTTTTTCATACTGTCCGGCAAGATGCAAAACCAGGCCTTTATCCAAAAAATATAACAACCGGTTCTTCTCACTATATCCTTGGGGATGATCTTCAAAAACCTTTAATGCCCGGTCAAATCTTTTGGCAATAACAAGGCTGTTGATTTGAGGCTGGATGGCAGGAACCGTCGTGCAGGAGGAACAACAAACAACCAGAATAAAAGAGAGGGACAAAGCCCTCTTCTCGCCAACAACGCCCGACGTGCAACATGCAACGGAATCGCGCAAAATCGCACCCATTCCTGCTTTTTGTTTGCGTTGTTTCGCGTAAAGTTTCGCGTGATTTCGCGTTTCTCTCACAAAGAATACTTACTCTTCTTAACAACCTTTTTCAAATACTTTTGACCGATCCACACTTTTTGATTCGTTTCAATATCAATCAACTCCAAATTCGTTTGATACAAAATCACATACCGTCCCTTTGTTTCGTCCTTAATCGTATTAATGCTTCCGATAAGGATAAAATCAGCGCCAGTCTCTTTGCCGATTTTTTTAATGGTGGCCGGATCTGTGTAACCTTTCTGCTGGTCCTCCCTCTCTGCACGCACCTGGCCACGTTCATCTTTAGACGCCACAAATTTTACCCGTCCGGAATTTAACAACTGCCGTTCTAAATCCTTGATAAATACCATCGTGTTAATATGCTCATGGCTGCGGTTTTTAATCACGCCGACAATAACAACCGGTACTCGTCCATTCTCTGATTTGAAATCACCGACCCAACGCTGATGTGTGCAATCATCAATCATTTCCGCAGAAACCAACTGCGAATCCGTGTCATTCCACTTCCCACTCAAATCAATTTGTTCATCGACCTCAACACGCTTAACAGTTGTGGTCGAACAACCGGCAAAAAGCACGGCCAGCGCGCATACCGCAAAAACAGAAAACATATTTTTCATAATATCCCCTTTTTTATTAATGAATTCTCCAAAAATAATTGCTGATATTTTACCACAACTCAGTCGAGATAGGCACCAAATAAATTCTCAATCCACAATATTCAGCCGCATTTCAGTGCTGTTGCCGCGGATCTCAGGTACATACATCGCGTGGACCTGGTTCGGCATGCCGTGAAACTCGCCAGGAACTTCCGCGCGCAGTTCATAAGTAATCTTATATTTTCCCTGAGGGAGTTTAGAGATAAAGAAAACAACTTTTTGATCCCTGAACTCTCGATAAGCCCATGTTGTTCCAGACTCATGCCCCTCTTCATCTAACGCTGTAAAATAAACACTTCCACTCTTTAACTCTACTGCCTCAAATCCTGCCGGCTTATAATCTTCAACAACCAGGTACTCGTAGTGGTTTTTGGCTTCGAGCATAATCTCGACTTGAACGCGGTCCCCGCTTTTAACTTCCGCGCCGGGTTCAAGCGGTGTCCACTCATCCTGATACCCTTTAAGCAATGTTTCTTTTTGGGCTTTATGCTGATACCTGCGTTCAACAAACATTTCATTGCCTGCCGCGGTAATATCTTCTTCAAGGGTAAAATATTTAAGGTAACCCGAAAGGTAAATCGCGCCCGCGCCTTTCATCACAACCTTAATTTCATTATCCCCATCCCTCAATGCTGAATCCGGCAAATTAATGGCGCGGTTAAACGTAAACACATTTGACGCGTCCACCCGGCCTTTGCGCACTGGCTCGCCATTGACTAAAATTTCATAATCAAACAACGGGTTAAGTTCATTTGTGGTCTTCAAATAATCTGCTAATCCTAAAATCGCAATAGCAGTGTCTCTTGTATTCTTCCAACGCGCGCCTCGACGGTTTAAGGCCATCCACTTAACAGCCGGCTCAAGATACGCGCTTTGCGGATCAATATTCGACAAGGCCTTAATCACCAAGGCAGTTGCTTCCACCCCGCCTTCACTGAACCGGTAATGCACACCAGACTCACCCCAATGGACGGTGCCATTATCTTTATCTTCCTGGACACCGTTAACTAAATTACGCGCTAACGTCTGCGCGCGGCCCATCTCTCCCCGGTTTAATGACGACATCGCGTACAAAGCGCGGGTATAAGGGTTCAATTCGTCTCTCATTTCCCACAACCTGTCACTTTGCTTACGGTCAAACACACTAAAATGCTTTGTTTGCGATAAGGCATTAAGCATCCACGCGAGCATATCCGGGTTGTCTTCTTCTTCAACTAACTCATTTTGCAAAAACGTTACCGCTCGTCCCAAAACACCATTATCAATTTTAATCCCGGCATCCCGAGCCAGAGCAAGGCCCCACACTACGTACGCACTCATAAACCGGTCGCTATCGTCTTCTTTCCACCAACCCCAGCCGCCATCTCTGCGCTGAAAATCATAAAGGCGTTTAAGGCCTGCCTTTGTCATTTTATTCAATTTCGCGAGGCTCGCTTGATTTTTACGTTCCGGATGCTCTGGATCTCCTCGAGGCTCCAGCACATCACTGATATAAGCATTGACTTGGGCTTCGGAAAGGCCCAAATCTTTCATAGTCTTAGCCACAATCACCGACGGTAGAAAACGGCTCATGGTCTGCTCCACACACCCATAAGGATACTCTGCCAAATACGGTAACGCGTCTAAAAGCGATGCAGCAATCGAGGGGGAGACAATCATTTGCAATGACGTGGATTCTTTAATCCGTTCTTTCGGCAAATTCATCGTAAATGTTTTAACAAGTTCCTGTCCTTCCAGGGCCTTAACAACCACTGCTTCGGCAATAAATTTTTCAATCCCGTGCGGGATAACAGGGTAAGACTTCACCATCGCGTCCGCGTCTGTGTCTGCCTGGGCAGTGACTGTAATATCTGCAGTACCAGCCTTTTCCACTAAACACGTCCAATCCACACGCTCTTCCCCTTCGGGAGGAATCGTAACCCAGACTTCTTTTTCATCTAACACTGCAAGGCCGGCGATGGCATCAATGCTGACCTTAATCTTCTTTTCTTCTTCTGTATAGTTATGCACATTGGCAGAAATCGTGACCTTATCGCGTTCCACAAAAAACCGTGGCGCTTGCAAACGTACAATCACATCCTTTTTAGTTTTAACTTCGTGCGTGATGTTACCAACCTTTGTTCCTTGCGTAATCGCGCGCGCGGTTGTTGTCCACGTGGTTAATGAATCCGGGAACTTGGTTTTGACCCAGGCCTTACCATTTTCATCGGTTACCACTGACGCTAACCAAACCACAGTGGAGCGAAAATCCTGACGCACTTGGGCCTGGGCAAGTTCTCCACCAGCTGAGCCTGCTTCGCCCGGTGCCATATCCCCTGCGACTATACTCTCCATATCCATCAACACTCCACCTTTAGACTCCATCATCAGTGACGGTGATGCGACCATGCTTTTTTTAGCAACCATTTCACCTTCACCCCAAGATCCCCTAACCATCTCATCAGTCGCAGCCAAATGCCCTGCCGCCTGAGTCTCTACCAAAACGCCGGAATCTTTTTTCTTATCCCATGTTTCTCTTTGTGCCTCTGTCATCAACCGGCCTTCTTCATTTCGCACAAGCCGTTCATATCGACGCTGCTGAAAACTCGTGCTCATCCGAACATTAAGTCTTCGTTTGTCCCCATAAAAAAACTTGCGGATATCCGGCGCGTATTCAGACTGGATGTAATACACACTCTTATCCACAATCCCTAGCGCAACCTCCCCGACGACAGGATTGCCATCTTTATCTGTGACTTCAATCTCAAACCGTCCTTCTTCTTGCGGGGTATAAATTTCTTTATCAGATGTGATTTTGACATTCAAAAACTTTTCTTCCGGCGGGACAACAATCTGGAGCTGGCTTGTCTTAATTTGATATTGACTTGCCGAAATCGCGTTAAAATAAACATTCGGGATAAACGCGTCTACAACAGGGACTTCAACCAACTTTACCGGGCCTTCAAGATGCATCATCCTGTAATCATAAATTTCATCCACTTGTGCACTAAACAAAACCCAACTCCCCGGATTATCCGAGACAATCATAAAACGCGCGGTCTCTCCCTTTTCATACGTGTCTTTCTCAGTGATAATCTGTAACCCGCCATACCGATAACCGATATCCTTGCTCTGATCAGAGCAGACATAAACATTTGTGGATGATACCACCTCAGACCCATCCGTATCATATCCTGTAAACTGCACGGTATAATATCCATTTATCTCAGGCTCAAAATCAAACCTTGCTTCGCCCTTGTCATTTGTCTTCACAAATTTAGTAAACAACTCTTCATTCGCGTAATGTTCCGGCTCAGGAGATATAATCCTATTTCCCGGCGCAACAACTCCGCTGATTCGTTTTTTACTTACTTCTTTTTGAATAACAGGTGTTGGGCCCCGCCACCAATTACGTAAAACAGTAACCTTGCCTTCAACTGGAAAAGGTTCTTCATTTGCGGTCATAGTCTTAATATCCACTTGCGCTTTATCGCCGGGACGATACAAATTCTGTTCCGGTGTCAAATAGGCGTAAAACGAATTTCTGGTAACTTTAATTTCTTTTGAGGCTGAGATTTCCCGACGGCTTTGGTCCACAACACGGACCTCAACGCGATATTTTAAATCAGCGTTGATATCTTCCGGCGTTTCCACAACAAATGACGCCTTGCCGTTTCCGTCAGTTTTAATCTTTTCTTTTTTAATCAGCTGGCCATGCCCGCCGTAATAATTTGGCCGATGAATGTCCTCGTAATACCAGGAATACTTTCGTGCCGGACAGTAATAGTGATAATAATTGTCCTGATAAACCAGATACTCAACTTCAGCCTCAGCCACAGCCCCGCCGAAATAATATTGGGCATCCACTTCAATCTCAATTTTATCGCCAAGCCGATACGCGGCCGGCCCATCCCGGCCTTCCGGGGCTTTCGGCTGAATGTTTACTAAAAATTCCGGCAGCTTATACTCTTCTAAACGAAAAATCGTTGTTTGCGATATATGAACATCAGTATGAACCGTCCGCGCTTCAAGACGATATTCACCAAGAGGTGCTTTTTCATCTAACGTTAATGTATCGTTAAACGCGCCATACGCGTTAAGCGTATACGTGGCCTCTTTTACTGTATTTCCTCGAGGATCATAAATTCGTGCCTTAATCTGCAAACCTTCGGGATTACGGAAAGACGTCCCATCATATTTACGCACAATCGCCTTAAAAGAAACCTCTTCATTTGGACGGTATGCCGGCCGGTCACTAAACGCGTACATCCACCAGACACCTTTGCCCCTATGCGAATGATAATTTGACCGCGCAAAGGCCTGCATCGCCCCATCCGAAACGCAAGCAAAAAGTTCATGCCGCTTACTGCGGCCATCAACCGTTTTAAGGCGTACATTAAGCAACCCCTCTTCATTCGTCATGCCCTGGCCTTCAGCCCACTGCCGATATCCATTGTGATCTTCGTAACGATAATGATATTTAACACGCGCGCTTGGCCTGGGCTCGCCTGTCTTTCCATCAAAGGCATAAAACAGCGCAGATTTACCGGCAACTTTTGTCACAAATCCCATATCCGTGACGAGAATCAAATCATAGGCTGGCCTAACTCTTGGCGCGGTTACTAAAAGCAAATACGCGCCCGGCGCCAAGATGCCCATTGCAGGATCAACATCATCCTCTTCTTCCTGCTTGACCCAATCTGCCAGCCCCTTGTTTTCGCCGTGATGAAGATGTTTCCCCTCATTCTTAAGAACCTGCCGCCAGGACTTAACAACCGGCAACGTCTTATAGCGTCTTGTCTCAACCAAATCTTTCAAAAGTCTTTGATAATTATTAATTCCATAATAGCTGTCGGTCTTAGTTTTCGTCATATTAAAATTCATTGATCCAGGCAAATCAAGCTGATACAGCGACACCTTGGCAGCACTTATATTGCGCCACCGCATGTTAAACTGAATTTCTGAATCAGGTAAAAATGTATAACCAACGCTTACCGAAAGTTCCGAGCGCGTGATATGTTCGATGATCCGCCTGGCATCATCAACCCACCTGGACTGGCCGCGATGAAACCTGGACAATAATCCCCGATACACTTTAACTGCTTCGACAAAATCATTCTGCCGCTGATAAAATTGGCCAAGCTGATAATACGCGTCGTCGACCCATTCACTTTCCGCAAAAGTTTTAATCACCGCCTCAAAATTCTTCTTCACCTTTGCTTTGTCTTCGTCTGAATAAAAACGGTTCATGTAACACATGCCTAACGAATAACGGGCCTTTGCCTTATCTTTTCCTTCCTTCGCGACCTTAAGGATTTCTTCATAAAGGATATTCAAGCCTTGTGGGGATTCATTCTCCGGAACAGGGATGATTGATTTGCTCAGCTTTGTACGTCGAATGCCGGTGTAATGCCAGCCCCAATTATCCCGAAGATAATCACCTAAAGTAAAACTCGCCTTAATGAACCGTTCGCGTGCCAGATTAATATCCGTAGCCCCGGCCCAATAGTCCCTGGCGTTTTCCAATCCATTTATGATCTCTTCCCGACGGGACCGGCGGTCTTTTTTAAGATAAAATTCTGCTAATGATTCATTAGCTTCTGCCCAATTACGTTTATGATCAGGCGACGCGACGAGTTCTTTAAGGATCTTTTCTGCTTCCTTTTGATTTTTCTGCCCACCCGCGCGCCACAAACAATCTGCCAATTTAAACTGGAACTCTGCAAAGCGCGCTTTTGATAATTCTTTATCTTTAAGAAGGGTTCGATATCCGGGAATAGCCATTTGGTAGGATTTTTCCTGCCACAGCTGGTCTGCCTGGACAAGTACATTCTTGTCAAAGGCAAAACTTGTACCTGGATTATTTGGAAGAGCCAGAAAACCCAGGCACAAGACAACAACCATCAACGAAAATTTACGCATAATCGAGCTCCTTTACGAAAAAAATTAGAGATATTCTTATTAATAATAACGCAGGTGGGATAAAAAAGTTACAAAAAAATCTCTTACCAGGTAACCGGTGAGTTACTGCGGGGCGAACAGTGCAAGGTATCCCCCGCGCAGTTACGAAGCGGAGCGGAGTTGTTTGAGCACGGGACACCTTGCACTGTTCGCCCCGCAGTAACTCACCGGTTACCTTACCACTATCTCTTCGGAGAAACAATAAAACTACCTTTATATCCTGTCTGGACTTTCG
>JAGLHE010000193.1 GCA_023143685.1 Candidatus Omnitrophota bacterium | reverse complement strand
TCATAGTATGTATATTGATTTGTATAATGAATTTCGTAAATGCACAGATAGTGAAAAAGAAAATGTTAATGATGATGTGGTATTTGAAATGGAGCTTATCAAGCAAGTCGAGATTAATATTGATTATGTTTTGGGGCTTATAAAAAAATTCCACGAAGACCATGTGAAAAATAAAGAGCTGTTAGTTGATATTAATAAAGCGATTGATTCTAGTGTCGAGCTAAGAAACAAAAAAGATCTTATCAATCAATTTATTGTCTCCCTTGATGTTCATTCAATCGTTGATGAAGATTGGCAAAAATTTGTAGAAGAAAAGAAAATTGAGGAATTGGAAAAAATTATTGAAAATGAAAATCTTGATCATGAAGCTACTTATAAATTTATAAACAATGCTTTTCGGGACGGAAATGTTGCGACGACTGGCACTGCAATATCAAAAGTATTACCTCCAGTGTCTCGTTTTTCGCCAACCGGCGAACGAACACAAAAACGAGATAGCGTTTTAGATAAGCTTATGATCTTCTTTGAAAGATTCTTTGATATTTCGGGTGGGAAATTATAATAAAATTAAATAATCAATATGCAAGATATTATATGTCCAAATTGTAAAAAAGTTTTTAAAGTCGATGAGGCTGGTTTTGCTGATATCCTCAAACAGGTTCGTGATCATAAATTTGAAGAAGAATTGCAAGAGCGATTAAATATCGCAGAAAAAGAAAAAGAAAATGCAGTCAAGCTAGCCGAATCTAATCTCAAAAATACATTGCAAGGGGAACTAGCGAAAAAAGATAAAGAACTATCAGAATTAAAAGCTGAGAAGGATCGTAATCTTGCGGAGCAATTAGCAAAGAAGGAATCCGAGCTTGCTGAAATGAAGTCAAAACTTGATAAAGCAGAGGTAGAGAAAAAACTAACTGTATCAGAAGCAATAAAAAACATTGAAAAAGAACGCGATGATTTAACTAATAATTTAAAAAACAAAGAAACGGAAAAACAGTTGCTCGAAAAATCTTTGCAAGAAAAACACTCTAATGAACTTAAAACCAAAGATGACATCATTAAGATGAAAGATGAATCGATTGAGCGTTATAAAGATATGAAACTCAAACTTTCTACGAAAATGATCGGAGAAACACTTGAGCAACATTGCGAGACTGAATTTAATAAACTCCGCGCTACTGGTTTCCAATGCGCCTACTTTGAAAAAGATAATGATTCCAAGACAGGCAGCAAGGGCGATTATATCTATCGCGAAACAGATGAGGCTGGCAATGAAATTATTTCTATCATGTTTGAAATGAAAAATGAGGGCGATGAGACAGCCACAAAGCATAAAAATGAAGATTTTTTACGCGAGCTTGATAAAGATCGTACCGAAAAAAAATGCGAGTATGCCATACTTGTTTCGCTCTTGGAGGCTGAAAATGCACTATACAACACTGGTATCGTCGATGTTTCCCATAAATATCCTAAAATGTATGTCGTTCGACCACAATTTTTCATCCCTATAATAACCCTGCTACGCAATGCATCTATAAACTCGCTTAAATACAAAGCCGAACTTGCATTAATGCGAACGCAGAATATTGATGTTACTAACTTTGAAGGCCAACTAAATGATTTTCGCGAATCATTTGGCAGAAATTTCAGATTGGCATCCGAAAAGTTTAAAACTGCGATAAATAATATTGAAAAATCAATTGAGCAGCTTCAAAAAACAAAAGAGAATCTTTTGCGATCTGAAGATAATCTGCGTCTGGCTAATAATAAAGCTGATGATTTGACAATAAAGAAGTTGACGCGTTGTAATCCCACGATGAAAGTAAAGTTTGAAGAGCTTTCTGGTACCGATAAAAATATTGAAAAATAATTAAATTAATTAAGTAATTTTATTATTTTATTTTCTAATATTATATTATTTTTAAAACATCCAATAAGATTTCTTTTTTCTTCATCACTCCCTTCTTTTAATAAAAACTTTGCGTAATTCTGAATATCAATATCATTCACATCAATATTTTCGATCTTACCAGTCACTAAGTTTTGAAACTTCTTAAATCTCCTAATCTCCATTTTAATTTTATTTTGCATTGGAGATTTTTTTATATCTAATTTATCTACAAGTTTTTGTAACTGCTTAATTAGATCTACTTCATTTATATAACCACATTTACAGTTTTTGTCTTTTGCTTTTGTACATCCATAATAGATATGTCTATTATGATCTCCATTTTTTAGTTTTTTAAATTTTTCAGTTGCTGAAATACCAGAACCACATAATCCGCATCTCATAATTTTTGTAAATGCGAACTCAATATTCTCTTTTCTGACGAGTTGAGAGTTTTTTATTTGTTCTTGTACTTGATTAAATAATTCCTTAGTGATAATTGGTTTATGTTTACCTTGATACCAATTGCCTGATCCTCGTGGATATTCAAAATCGCCATAGTAAAATGTATTTTCTAACATCCTATAAATATTTCCAAGGCTTAAATGTTTTTTACCTAGAGCTGTTCTGAAATTTAAATCAAATTTAAGCCAATGATAAAGTTTTCTTCCAGACCATTTTTCATAAGCAACTTTTTCAAACATCTGTTTAATTATCGGTGCTCTATCAGGATCAACAAGACACTCACCCTTGCGATCCACACGTTTTTCTTTGAAATATCCAGTTGGAGGACAAGTAGGCCATAAACCCATTTCACATCGTGTACGCAATCCTCGTTTCACATTGATACCTCTATTATCATTTTCAAGTTTTGCCTGAGAGCAAAGTATCATTAATAAAAACTTTTCATTTGGTGAATTATTGAAAGTCTGTCCATATGTTCGAATCCCGAGAAGTTTTTTTGCGTCCATTAGATCAACAAGTGAACCCAAGTCTCCAGCATTTCTTGATAGTCTATCTGGTGCCCAAGTAAGTATTGCATTAAATCTTTCTTTTGATATATCACGAATTAGTTCTTTAAACACTGGTCTTTTGTCTGAGTCTTTGGCTGATTTTGATTCTCTTCTAATATCAATGATTTCAAGATTTTCACGCTCTGCAATTTGAAGCATTTCTTTTACTTGAGATTCAATCGAAAGTGCTTGACGCTCGTCTGATTCAGTACTTTTTCGAGCATACAAACAATACTTCATTTTAATGTCTGGAGTTTGTGCAAACTTAGTTTGTTGTGATAACGTATTAGTATCCATACATTAATTAATGACACACTTTATAAGTTTTGCTAAGCTTTGATTGTCGACAACTTGTCGACAACTTTTTCTTGTCCTAGGGGTTTTATTATACAATCATAATCATCTAGTACATCATAATAATCGTCAAAATATAATTTTTCATTATAACCAAGTCCGAAAATTGCCATAAAAATTCTGCCTTCGCGAGCATGTAATTCAATTACTTTATGAATGAGTAGTGAAAAGGCGTCTGCAAGATCGTCATGCTTTTCAACGCCAAATCCAACAATTTGTTCAATAAGTCGTTCACAACCAGTCTCTGGAAAAAGAATCGTTCCATTTTTTATAAGTGATGAAGTAAGTGCAAGTCGTGTCCGTTTATCATTTTGCGGTCTCACTCCTTCAACCTTTATTCCTTGAGAAGCTAATATTTGAGGTAGTGCGTCCTGATAAGCAACACTTTCAATAAGTAAACGATCGTTTTCTTTATTAAGTTCTGTAATAGAATGAGCTTTAAGCAATTCAACTTGCTGAGGGAAAGTAATTTTTTTATTGATTGGATTAGGCAAGATAAATATTCGCAATTTTTCATCACGACCAAATATTCTTGCAGTTACCACACTGGTAAAATCAGCTGTGTCTTTTATTGAAATTGCTAGATCTACACCTGAATATGTCCCTCGAAACGTCACATGTTCTTCAGGTGGCAGTTTGTCGATTCTATATCGCTTTATCCATCCAGGATGAACAACTTGATCTTCGTCTGGAATAATATTAAGAAGATATTCTCGTTGCCAAGCAATCTCATCACCAACCTTTCTTTTCTCCGCTTCAATATCTTTGTCTGTCGGATATTTTCCAGGCCAAAGACAATTTCTTTTATCATTAATAATCGGAAAATAAAGAAATTTTCCGTCAGCACGATCATTTTTAAGATCGCTTTTTAGTCGCATAAGAAGTGAGTCTTCGTGTAGTAAATTACCAACCACGACTAATCGCGTGCCCTTGTCACCAGCAGGCACCACTTCTCCTTTTAACCATTGATATGTCTTATTTCTTCCTTCTCTTGTTTTTGTTGAAGCAATATTCTCAACATCATCGCAGATAATTAAATCTGGTCTGTGTTCATGATGTCTAAGCCCGCGAATACTTTGCTCAGCAGAGGCAACAGTAATACGAGCATCAGTATTTGAAAAAACAAGAGATTGTGAGCCCCATTCATCACTATCTTCATGAAAAGGACCAAGGTCTTTTTTAAGCAAGTCATTGTCTTCAAGTTCACGTCGTAAATTCATCATATGCTGTTTTGCCTGCGATTGAGTTTGACAAAAGATAATAACAAATTTTTTCTGTTGTCTTCCGAGGATTGCCCAAATCGGATAGGCAGTAGTAACCATAGTTGATTTTCCAGATCCACGAAAAGCTACAATAAATAGATCTTCGCTATCACTCTTTTCAAGCAAATGAATAATTTCTTTTTGAAAATCTGCCGTGGCATACTTAACATAATGGGCGTAGTAAAAATGAAAGAAGTAAGAAAAGCTTTCTTTGGTTATAGCTATCCGCACTTTTTTATCCTTTGTCATCTGATTTACCAGATTCTGAGGAATTATTTTGTTTTTCATTTTTGCTTATATCAGTTGGTAAAATTTCCGCTAATTGCAAAGCCTTATGAACGACTGCAGTTTGTGACGGCGTAAGCTCTCCCGTATCATCTATTTTAGATGTCACTTCAACTTTATCTTTAAATTTTGGATTTCTATGATTAAGCCAAAATCTTATCGCTGAAAAGTTTTTTTCTTTT
Organism: Candidatus Omnitrophota bacterium; assembly: GCA_023143685.1. Classification (GTDB taxonomy): domain Bacteria; phylum Omnitrophota; class Gorgyraeia; order Zapsychrales; family JANLHA01; genus JAGLHE01. The sequence continues at coordinate 297 of JAGLHE010000193.1, read as the reverse complement.
ATTAAAGTTAATAATTGACTTTCGCTCATGTCGTTAACAAGTGCTTCACCTTCGGCTAAGGCTTCATCCATAGAAGTGCTGAAAGATTTGTCTTCTCGCTTCCAACGATAGATACTATTTCGCGAGATGCCAGTTCTTTCACAGGCAACTTGAACAATTGGAACTTTCTTTAATTCTTCTAGAAAAATATTTCTAACTTTATTTTTTTTAGACATGTTCCACCTCTACCTTTCTACCTGTTAATTTTTCGTATCTGTTAATTGTAAGATCGCAAAATATTGTTTCTAATTCAATCGC
>JAGLHE010000192.1 GCA_023143685.1 Candidatus Omnitrophota bacterium | reverse complement strand
ATAAGGCAGTTACCCATGCGGTTTCCTAAACGGGAGCTGTTAAGCAGTCCTGCCCTGAAGAGCCTGCCCTGAGCGAAGCCGAATGGGGGCTGGTTAAGTTCAGCCCAGGGTAAGCGAAGCGCCACCCTGGGTAAAAAAACACCCCACAAAAAAACAACCCTGTAAGGGTTGCGTAAAACCTACCGGAAACCCCACCATCCCCACCTCACCAAATTGCCACTCATACCACATGGAGACCACCTGTATCCGACACAATATTACCTACTTAGTTGCTCATCCAAGAAATGCTCCAACTTTTTCTTATTCTTGAAGTCTCCATCCGTTTTCAGTCGATCACTGAGCGTCCTTAGCACAGCCTTAATCCTTACCGGTTGTAAGTTAGCATGATCCTTAATTCTCTTCAGATTTATTATACAAACTTTCCAGACCATGTTTTTACTGCTAATGTAGCAAGTTTTTTTTGCCTATTAATAATATCAGACTCCTTCCAGTCTTTCTTTCTAGCAATGGATTTTGTTAGTTTTAAGCTGGATTTAGCAAACACTTTTTTCTTTTCTGAAAATTTTGCATTTCCTACAACACTATTAACACTGCTTTTCATAAGCGATAAATTACCTAAGCGAGGATACATGGTTTTATGTTGTTCATCTGTAAAACCAGTCCAATTTCTATGAGGTTTAATTGGGAGCACGTGCTCAAGGTTGATCTCGTCACTGTTTGGATTAGGTACGAATTCTGGGTTTCTCTTACCACTAGCGGTTTGCTCTAAGGCACGTAGATAGTATCTGGAAAGATACGATTTGGATGATGTTGCTACAGCAAATTCGTCACGGAATTGTGTGTCATTGGGGAATATACTGTTACATGCTTTACGCAATTGCCCTGCTGTTTTAATTTTACCTTCACGAATTTCAACTGAAACAATGCTATATTTAGATTCAAGATTTCCCCCAGGAGTACCTACAATAAGAGTTCGAACAGCTAAATCGACAATGTATTTTAGGGCTTTTTTGCTTTCAGATACACTTAAGACGTCAAGTATAGCAAGGAGCAGAGGTCGCATGCGAGTCATTCTTAATAGATTCAAAATTTCTATATGGCCTCTCGTTGTAGAGCCATATTTTTGCCATATTACATGGTTTATATTAGAAAGTGCGGCATACTTTACAGAGCTAATTGATAATTCTTTGGCGAGATTTGCCGCCGCAGCAACACTTGATATCTTTTTCTTGACTTTTTTATACAAATCACGTTCTCTAGTTAACCCATTAACCGAAGACCAGTAATGTCTTAGATAGGTGACAAGAGCCTTATCTTCACTGGTTGCTTCCAAGATACCAGTCATCGTTGTCCAGTAGCCCTGAACTTCGTCCAGACGTTTAGCGGCCTTATGAAATAAAAAGTTTTTCAACAAGTCAGAAATGGCCAGGTCAAGCCCGCGGTCATTTAATGTTTCAAATATTGTAAAAGCGTTCCCATCATCTGGTACCGTAACCCATATTACTTTACAGCAGTTTTCAAGATAGTCAATCCAGTCAAACAATTTTTCGATAGGGTTCTTAGGGTGAGTCTTAGCAAGTTGCTGGATATGGTTAGTTGCGGTTTCCATTGCTTTCTTTAATCTTCTATGAGAGTTTGTATCTGCCTTTGGTTTTTTACCTGGAACCGGCTTATTAAGAATTGTAGATTCAAAGTAACCATGGTCATGGGCATTGAGTCGCAGCCTTGGTGATGAATCTCTAGTGCGAAGGTCGCGGCTGAGTAAATACATGTTTTCCAAATCTTTTGCCCGATCTTCTTCTCCATTTTCTGAAAAATAATTTCGTATTGCAGCAATTATGATACTAACAGTAGCTAGTCGCTGCTGGCCATCGGTTACATATAAGCAGCCTGATGTTTCGTTAGTTAATACAATTGAACCTATGAAATATTCCGACTCTCCTAACCAAATAGCCTCTGCCAAGTCGCCAAGTAGTTCTTCTACATGCTCTTTTTCCCATGCGTAATTACGCTGATACATGGGGACTTGAAGTCTTGAGTTCCTTATTGCATGTCCAATGCCATAGAAGTCGATCCCAATATGTTCTAGCGATGTTCCATTCTGCTGTGCCTTCATTATACTACCTCCTGCTAATTATGGATTGACTTAAGGGTTTGGCGACTTGAACGTGTGATTCTTTTTAGTTTTTGGCAAGACTATGTTTTCCATAACGATATCCTTTTGGGAATAGCAATATTTTATTTTTGTGACATCCAAAGTTGAGGACGATGCATGTGTTGTCAATCAAGACTGTCGCCGTAACAAACAGTATCTATACCGCAAGTAATCTGGAGACGAACATTCGCCTCGTGTAGCAGGGGCCGGAGTTGTTCTATAAAGTTGTTGGGTGGCCGTTCCTTCAAATGCACTGTGACAACACGATCGCCCTCCATTCTTGCACACTTGAAAGATGATTGCATACCACACAAATTAGCTATCCGCCAAATGTCCTTAGTAAGCGCGGCTCCTGTGGATGCGGTGATGGGTTGGCAATCCTGATCACGCAAGTTAAACAGTAGTTTTCCTCTCATGTCATCCCGCCGCCTGTCTTTGGCCAAAGCATTTATCTGCATCGTCAAGAGGTCTATCTTGCCCTCTATTCCTTCCTTCGGCTTGTACGGCTCGCCGGTGGTTTTCATGCCGAAGACTTCCCACAGGGTGTTTTTGCCATCGCTATTCTTTACGCTTGCTTTTACATGTTCACAGAGTTTGTCAATCTGGGCCTCCAGTTCCCATGAATTAAGCGCCCCGGAATACTGATGACAGTTTAGCATTGTCAGATCAAACGGAATCGTTGGTGTACAATCATCCCTTACTAGGCAGACGGGTTTGTTCAACGCAGTTCTTACGCCTAATTCAAAAAAAACGTTTGGATTCAAAATGGACATATCGCACAATACTGCATCCGCATTTTCAAGGTGCTTAATGATCCGGGCGTGAATCATATCGGACCCGCTGGCTATGGGCTTCACGGGTTCCAACTTTGCCTTTTTAACCGCTGGCAAAAAAAGGCAGTCCAGGACATGCTTAAAATGATGCTTGTCGCTGTATCTTTCGGCTACTGCTTCTGGCGTCGTAACCGGCATAATTATGAAACATTTAGCCATTATTTGGGCCCTTTTAAATACGCCGTAACCATGACATTACCTCTACAATGGCCTCCGGGCAGTTATTAACAGAGTATAATAATAACCCAACCAAATGCTCTCCACAAGCTCTAAACTGTCTTATTTTGTTTTATTTTTGTATTCCGGGCGTGTCTTTTACCGCTCGTTTTGGTTCATATTTGCGCACTTTTGCAAACATTTGCGCATTTAGGCCCGTCTTTGGCGTACTTTTGTCAAAAAAACCTGTCCTGCCGTAGCTTTACGCGAAGGAGGATCCCGTTGACCTGTCCGCCGTAGCTTTATGCGAAGGAGGATCCCGTCTAAATCTCTTTTTGAATTTTGATCTGTAGTTTTGCATTTTAATTCTTGATCTTTGCTCTCCCTCTGAGACCTCTGTGCCCTCTGTGGCTAAAAAAATCTTTACCCTGTTAGAGCTTTCACGATAGCTCCATGAGGCAACGTAAAACTCTAATAGGGCGTGAAATCCGCGTAATCAGCGATTAAAAGAATCCGTGAAAATAAAAAATCCCCTTGACACAAAACCCAACCCCATGTATTATAAACATCTAACAATAAAATCGTAAATTACAAAGGGCTAAA
>JAGLHE010000191.1 GCA_023143685.1 Candidatus Omnitrophota bacterium | reverse complement strand
AAATAATTTCGCAAAACTATTTTATTGGAACTTTGCCTGTTTTTTATCTATTCCTTCTGAATTTCAACTAACTTTAGCACACCGCCAAAATCTTCTGTAAAAGCTTTATTGTTCTTGACCCCCCTTTTTTCTATTCCCTTTGAATATCTAATAAACTAAATTCTCGTTTGAGTGCTTTATTATCTGGCTCATATTTCAGCCCCATATTAAACGCATCATGAGCCTCTGAATTTCTCCCGAGACGTGCATAAGTCCTGCCTAAGTAACAATAAACATGTGGCAAACTAATCACCATATCTCGACGATATTTTATTTCTTCTTTTATAGATATTGATTTTCGGAATACTTTTATTGCCTTATCAAATATCTTTGAATCATAATATGCCAAACCTAGATAAAACAAGGTATTAGCTTTATTTATATCCTCATAAGAATTGTTCTCAATAGCCAAATCAAAGCTTTCAAAGGCCAATTTATAGTTCTTATTTCCATAATGTGCTTTTCCTAAAATATAGTAGATAGTTTCTGTTGCATAAATTTTTTTTTCTAAAAAGGCTTCAATTAAATTAATCGCGTTTTTATAACATCCTTTATCAATTAATTTTTCGGCCCTTAAACATATATATAGATACCTTAGGAGTCTCAAACTAAATAATCCCATATCTTTATCTCCCGGGAACCTTGATTTTTGTCTCTGGAAGTTTCTCGCCTTTAATTGCTCTAAAAATTCTTAAATACCACGGTTCCTTACCTGGTTTTATTATTACTTCTTTTACCCCTTTTACCTTAAGTCGCTTAAATGCATCACGCAAAGACTTCCGAGCCGCATTTATTACTTTAGCATTTCCCTTTCCTGCAGCTCCCCCTGTTATTGCCCCAACAGTAAGGTCTTGCATCAACTCTAATTTTTTCTTTCGCTCTGGATTTTCATATAAAGCCTTCTCAAGCTCATCCACTTCTTCCAGTTTCTTTTGCCACCAAGAATTATTTCCTCCATCATTTTCACATACCTCAGCTAACCCCCACGGATCAACCCAATTCACCGGGTCGTTGGCGACGTAGCCGTATAGGTTGGTGTCGCCCGCCGCAAATAAGATCGGGTCTTTGCTGGTCCATCTTCCGGTGTACGCGTCGTAGTCTCTTAACCCAAATCGCGTCAGCTTTGTGTCCTGGTCGTATAGGCCGCCGGCGAATCCGAATGGTTGGAATCCGGGGTTGGTGTCGCTAATAATGTTCCCGAATTCGTCGTAATCTATCTGCTGGGCGATCGTGCCGTCAGTTGTGTTGACAATGAGCCGGGGACTTCCTAAATGATCTGAAATGATTCTATAAGTTACACCCCCTCGCGTCAAGTAATCCGGGATATTTCCGCTGGTAGCGTAAACAAAACGGCTTACAATGTTTCCTGCCTCGTCCAGCTCAGCTACAGGATTCAGTTGATCTTGATAAATAAATCCTTGTACAAGCACACCGTTTACTTTTTTTCCAATCCTCCTGTTCTGCGCGTCAATCACATAATCAACGCGTGTGCCGTTGCCGAGTGTGACATCCATAAGATTACCCAGCACATCATAATTGTAATCTGTGGTCGACGCAGTGGCTGTGTCAGTCTTGCTTAACAATTCCCCGCCGGCGGTGTAATTGTAGGTGAATTGGCCATAACTCAGCAACCTATCCTGATCATCATGCGTGCCCGCGGTCTTCTTCGTCGAAAATATTCTTGCATTCCGGCGCTGACTTATGTTAGTATGTCTTCCTGTTCAATACAAATATTAAGTATTTATAAACGAAAGATTCCTCAAAATGAAAAAGACATCTTTAAAAAAATCCATGACAGGAGCAGAAGCGCTCATTAAGTGTTTAGAAAATCAGGGTGTGGAGTATATCTTCGGGTTATCCGGTGGCTCCGCAATCCCAATGTTCGACGCTTTGGTTAATTCCAAAATCAAGCTGATTTTGGTCCGCCACGAGCAAGGGGCAACCCATATGGCTGACGGATACGCGCGCGCGACCGGTAAACCAGGGGTGGTACTTGTGACCAGCGGCCCAGGGGCAACGAATACGGTTACCGGCATTTTAACCGCGCAGATGGATTCTGTGCCTCTGATTGTTCTAACGGGACAAACAACGACCTGGGGATTAGGGTTGGACGCGTTTCAGGAGGCGGATATTACTAACATCAGCATGCCCGTCGTGAAACATAATTATTTGGTTAAAAATACTAATGATATCCCTCGTATCGCAAAGGAAGCTTTTCATATCGCAAGCACCGGCCGTCCAGGACCGGTTTTGATTGATTTGCCGAAAGATGTGAGTTCCGGAATTTTTACAGGCACGTCATTAAATCCGCCTATGGATTTGCCCGGGTATACTGTCCCTGACAAAGGTAATACGCGTGATATCCAAAAAATGGCTAAGATGTTTAAGGGGGCTACTAAACCTCTCCTCCTGGTTGGCCATGGCGCGATGATTGCAAAAGCACATAAGGAAGTGCGTGCTTTAGCTGAAAAATTAAACAGTCCGGTCATCAGTACGCTTTTAGGTAAAGGTGTTTTCCCGGAAACCCACCCTCTTTCTTTAGGGATGATCGGGATGCACGGGACCGCGTACTCAAATAAAGCAATCATTAATTGTGATTTGATTTGTTCGATCGGATGTCGATGGGATGACCGTATCAATGGTAACAATGATGAATTTTGTATTGGTGCTAAAAAGTTGCACATTGACATTGATCCGGCAGAAATCGGAAAAGTGGTTAAGCCGGATGTCAGCGTGATCGGAGATGCCCGCCTGATTGTAGAGGCCCTTCTTAAAAAAGTTGCACGATTAGATACGGACGAATGGGTTAAAGAAGTACAGTTTTACAAAAAAGAATTTCCATTAAAATATAATAATGATAACGGCCTTTCAGCCCAGTTTGTTATTGATGAACTTTATAAAGTGACAAAAGGGAAAATGGTTGTGACCACGGATGTTGGGCAACACCAAATGTGGGCCGCGCAATTTTATTTAGCTGATAAACCTGATCAGTGGCTTTCTTCCGGCGGCGCCGGGACTATGGGGTATGGATACCCCTCGGCGATCGGCGCGCAATTAGGCCGGCCTAACGACCAGGTAATCGCAATTTGCGGAGACGGTGGTTTTCAAATGACTCTTTGTGAGTTGGCGACAGCGGCTGTTAACAAAATCCCGGTAAAGGTCCTGATTATTGATAACAAATATTTAGGTATGGTCCGTCAGTGGCAGGAACTTTTCTTTGATAACCGTCTTTCAGGTGTAGACCTGGAGGGCAACCCGGATTTTGTGAAATTAGCTGAAAGTTACGGGATCAAAGGTTTCCATATTGATAAGGTTTCTCAGACACGAAAGGTTTTGACTGAAGCAATAAAATATAAAGGCCCTTGTTTAATCCATGCGGAAGTTGCCAAGCAGGACAATGTTTTTCCAATGGTGCCTGCCGGGAAATCCGCATATCATATGTTTTTAGAAAGGCCTAAAACCAAACTGGAAAAACCAACCGGAAGCACGTAATCCGTTATTCACGCAACGCTGTATGACGCGCGGGCGTGGCACGCTCAGGAAGGAAATAAACATGGCGCAAAAAGATAATAAAAAAAATATTCACACAATCAGTATGCTCGTTGCGAATAAGCCTGGTGTATTGGTGCGGATAGCGATGGTTTTTGCCCGACGAGGATATAATATCGATTCGTTGGTAGTCTCACCGTCACACACACCGCGGTTTTCCCGTATGACGATTACCGCGCAAGGGAACCCTGAAACGCTTGAGCAGATCATTAAACAAGCGAATAAATTGGTAGATGTAATACATGCCAGTGAACATTCAGAGATGGACGCTGTTCATTCAGAATTAGCCTTGATCAAGGTTAAGTATACCAAGACAACAAAACCGATTATAGCCAAGCTGGCCAAACGTTTTCACGCGCGGCTTTTAGATGATTCGGATAACTTGTTTATTTTTGAACAGGCCGGATCCACTGAAAAACTGGATGAATTTGAAGTATTACTTAAAAAATACAGTGTAATTGAAATGGTGCGTACAGGTAAAGTTGTTATGGTTAAGGGGCATGAAAAAACTTAAGGACGCGAAACGGAAACTACGCGAAAAAAAAGGTGCCAGAATATGGCGCCTTTTTTGTTTTTTCGGTGCAGTCCCAGGATTCTCGGGGGGACGAGAAGTTTCCTGAGACTGCCTACCTTCACCGACAAAGCTGAAGGTAGCTTGTACTCACCGATTACGGTAGTTTTACCCCTCTCTACTCTTATTATACTGCGGGTATCCATTAAAGTTAACTTAGAAAATGCGCTTGAAATTATCCGCATTTTGGGGGCAAATTAAGGAGGTATTCATGTATAAATATGAAACAACAGTTAAATTGCGTGACACAGATGCCGCCGGAGTGATGTTCTTTACGAGTCAGTTAAGAATCGCGCATGACGCGTATGAATCGTTATTTCAAGAACTCGGATTTGGACTGGATATGATCATCCGGGACAAGGACTACGCTTTACCCATTGTTCATACACAAGCGGATTATAAAACACCTGTTACAGTCGGGGATTTACTTTGTATTGAGGTAACCGTGGAGCGTATTGGAGAAACATCATTTGAATTACAATACATTTTTAAAAAAGGCGCTGAAGTATCTGGAACCGCGAAAATCGTACATGTGGCAGTAGACAAACAAAGTCACCAGAAAATCCTTATCCCGCAAGGCCTTCGCGCGGCACTTGAGAAGATAAAACCCTAACCTCCTCTCCTTTTTGATGTATTGTCCTGGGCTAACTGAATGAAAAATTGCCGATTAATTTTAATTCCGGCAGATGGGATATTATCCGGCCAGGGGTAGTATTCGCGCGGAATCTTGAAGCCGGGAAGAACTTTGCGCAGTTGGTTTATAATTTCCTCAGGGTTAAAATCCCGGGCGGTGTGAACATCAAGGAATGCAACCGGCCGGCAGCCAAATTCAACATCTTTAACCGGGACTACGACCGCGTTATGAATAAAATGCATATTTAGAAGTTGCTTTTCGATTTCTTCCGGATAAATATTTTCTCCACCGGAAATAAACATATTGTCCTTCCGGCCTGTCACAGTTAAGCATCCTTGCTCATCCAGGGTTCCAACGTCACCTGTCGCAAACCATCCATCCTCTTCTACAGGACGGCTGATCGCCCCTTCACTCCAGTATCCTTCAAAAAGAGTTTCCCCTTTCACAAGAATCTCGCCATCGTCGGATATCTTAATTTGACGGTGATTCAGGACTTTTGCGTTAAGAGCTCCTGGGGTATTGGCTGTAGCCACTTGTGACGCCATTTCTGTAAGGCCATAAGTAATATAAACAGGCAAATCGTTTTGGGCCGCTTCTGACAGAAGTGATTTCGGGATTGCGCCCCCGCCGAGCAGAATGGCCTTCGTTATACCACGAACCCCATGTTTTAATAATCGGTAGAGTTGGGTTGTGACTAAAGAAAGATGTGTCGGGTTATAGTGAATAATCGCATCTTGAAGTTTTTCATCTTTTTCAGGAAGGATAATCGTAGCACCCCCAAGTAAACATCTAAAAAGAATACTTAGGCCGCTCACATGATATATCGGTAAAGACAGCAACCAGCTGTCCGGCGGCTGCACAGGAATATTTTCGTTCGATCCTTTTGCACTGTAATAATGATTTGCAATGCTATGGACAACCGCTTTGGGTTTACCTGAACTTCCTGAGGTAAAAAGAATGGTTGCTGTATTCTGTGGCTCGTGGCTTCCGCCACGATGCTGGCGGACAGGCGTGACCCTTGTGAGTGGCGACGGGCAGCCGTTTATTTTATTAAAACAATATCTGCAACCTAAACCAACGGCTTGTTGCCGGATTTGCTCTAAAGGGATTTTGGGGTTAAACAGGCAAGTTATTACACGCATTCGCCAAAGAGTAAAAAGCAAAATACAGTATTCAATATTGTTCGGGGCTGCGACAGCAATACAATCACCGGGCTGAATACCTAATGCCTGGATCACCTGCTGCTGTTCTTTAACGCGGACATCAAGTTCTTCGTATGAAATGCGCTCCTCACCGCTTTGAAGGGCAATTTGTGAGCTGTATTGTTTTACAGCATCTTTAAAGATTCTAGAAAAATCTATCATTACGTGAGTTCTTTAACACGGTCAAACTTTAGAGAATCATGGACAGGGGTATCAGGAAGATAGTAATAGCCGTTTTTGACAGGTGCGATATCAACAATGTCATCTTTAAACCATCTTAAGGTATCCAGCCCCATGGGGATCCCCTGAGAAGCCGCGGCAGAAAAATTTGCTAACGCGTCAATCCCTAAGCCTGACTCAAAACAAGAACTGATAATACACCGAATACCGGCAGCCTTAGCACTATTTAAAAGAGCCCAGGCCCGTTCAAACCCGCCGAGAATGGTGGGTTTAAGAATCAGGATTTCCAAACCATCCACCCCTTTAATTTTATCAAATGAAAGTTCCGGAATTGATTCGTCTAAAGCTACAGGGATAAGGGTTTTATTATAAAATTCTGGAATCTTATCCACATCTTTAAAAGGTTCTTCAATATACTCAATAACAGCAGGCCCGAGTTCTTCGGCGAATTGCATCGCCTGGTCAAAACTCCAGTTACGGTTTGCGTCCAGGCGTAATAAAACGCTATTTTCGAAAATATTCATAACAGCGTTTGTTTTTGCGATCTCAGCCTGGATATCATTCCCTCCAACCTTTAATTTGACTGATTGGTATCTCGCATCTTTCATGATTTTCGCCTGTTCGAAAATGGCTTCTGTTTTTCCATGCAACAAACCATTAAGAGGAACTCTTTTGTCATGGTTTAGTTTTAAAAGTGACGCCAGAGAAATGTGGTCTTGATTGGCAAGGAGTGTTAAAGCAGCCATCTCAAAACCAAAACGCACAGAAGAAAATAATTTGTCATCATTTAACCATTCCGCAAGTTTTCCATCAAGCTGATCCGCGTCTTCAGGAAGATCTGTTTCCCACAAACGTTCTCTTAAAATCAAAGTTTGCTTGAGAGCCTCATCCATCGTTTCTTTGCTTGCACCAAAAAGAGGCGCGATTTCTCCAAACCCGGCACTCCCGTCATCGCAAGAAAGCTGGACGACAAGTCCTTCTCGTTGATCAAGCTTTTTCCCAAACACAGATAATGGCAAGGCTAACGGAAGCTGATAGGAGAAAATTTTAATGCTCGTAATAATCATAAAATCCATCCGATAGAAAAAATTATGCTAAAGATGACAAGCAGAATTCCTGTATAGG
>JAGLHE010000190.1 GCA_023143685.1 Candidatus Omnitrophota bacterium | reverse complement strand
GTCGTGCTTCTCAATATACCAGAAATCCTGTCATGTCCTGCTTTCAGCTCAGGTGGTGCGCTTTGAACTTGAATCTACCTAACCATGAAAAGAGTATTTTTATTTTCTAGCAATGAGGGAGAGTCTCTTTATAAAGAATTTGGTTTTTGTTCAGCTCCTGAGGCAATGAGGCTATTCATTTAGCTCAAAAAATATGTAGGGTAATAAAATATGCTCAGCACAGAATTTCTTATTACATCATTAGTTGTTGTCCTAATACCTGGCACTGGTGTCATTTACACAATATCATCTGGGCTTTTCATGGGGTTTCGAGCCAGTGTAGCTGCGGCTATAGGTTGTACACTCGGAATCACCCCACATTTACTTGCTAGTATCTTGGGGCTATCAGCAATATTACACATGAGTGCAATCGCATTTCAATTAGTAAAATACGCTGGTACAGGCTATTTGCTTTATCTTGCATGGTCAATGTGGCGTGACACAGGTTCCTTAAATTTTGACAAACCTGAAAGCAAAAATAACTTGATTCAAATAGCCATCAAAGGTTTCCTGATAAACATATTAAACCCAAAGCTCTCAATTTTCTTTTTAGCCTTTTTACCTTTATTTGTTGCTCCTGAATCATCATCGCCAATGATACAAATGCTAATTTTAAGTGCTATATTTATGCTCATGACCTTGTGCATATTTATACTCTATGGAGCATCAGCACATAGTGTACGGAGTTATGTTATAAATTCTCCTAAAATCACTCTACGGTTACAAAAAACTTTTGCTGTAATATTCGCAGCACTTGGTGCTAAATTAGCTTTAACAGAACAATAAAAAAAGAATAATTCGATCTAACACCCTAATATTACGCTAAAAAAAGCATAATCGGGTAGCCGGGGGTTTTTCTCCCCCAGCCCCACTATGAAGTATTAGTCAAGTAACTTTCTGCCAACACCTTATTTATTTACCCAAAAACTTAAAAAACCAAAACTGGAAACCTTGTAAACAATCATTAATGGTACAAACGGAGCATATTTGTTCTGGCTGCGAGAATGGGCCAAAGTGTAGCTCGTCGGAGCAGCCAGAACAAATATGCGGGGCGCTGACTCCGTATTATAAATTTTGAACAGGGTCATCGATGTCTTTTAATATATGAAGTATAAGTCAAGCCTCTTGTGATAACCTTCGCTATTGTTTTTATCAAATGTGCCGCAAATATCTGTAAGGCAAAGTTCGTTTCCAGCCCGCTATTCGTGCTCTACGTGGCACAGTTTACTATTCATCCTATAAATGGCGCTGACAAACCCACAAACGTACCTGATGTACAGGGCTGGGGACGTCATGCGCCATTAAAACTTTGCCTGGAATACGATTCACCTCAATATAATTGCCAGCATGCCAATTTTTTAACCACAAAAAATCGTCAAACATTGATTCTTCTACCATATATCAATATTGACTAAATCGTAACTTACCTCTCCTTTATTTTATTTTAACCGCTAATGAAAACAGTGCCAGGCCTACAACCTTTCAATGCTCTACTGAACAATCCCCACTTGGTACAGCTCGTTGTTTAAAAGTATTGCCCGCAGCCTTATTGCAAGTTTTCGAGCAACGGCTACAATTGCCTTCTTTTTACTACCCGTGCTTTTCCAAACAGTATAAAATTTTTCATATAAAATGCCATCATGACGTATCGCCACCCAAGCGCTCTCTATCAGCCATCCCCTCACTGCCCGATTCCCTTGTTTAGTTATATGCCCCTTACGTTCCTGTTCTCCTGTCGAATATTCACTTGGAGTTAATCCTGTGAAGCTGGCGAAACATTCTTTACGTTTGAAGCGGCTAACATCTCCCCATTCCAACGCCAGCCGGATCGCTGTTAACATGCCGATACCAGGAGCACTTTTGAGAATATCAACTGTTTTCTTGTACCGTCCAGACTTCCCAAGTCTCCTAAGTTCCACCAAAAGATTCTTCTTTAACTGCCGTAACTGCTCCATTTCCATGATCAATATGTCAAACGCAAATCTTAACGAGCTCGACAGATTCAGTTCCTCAAGTTTAGCATTCAGTTCCTTGTAATCCCGGCTGTACCACCGACCTGCCGGAAAGTATGGATCAAGTCCATGGAACTCAAGTGCTCTGCGTATTCGATTTCGAACTCTTGCTAAGTCAGTTTGTATTTGACCATAAGACCTGGTTAGCTGCCTATCCTCTCTAAGCTCTTTATCCGGCACATTACAACTGCGGTAATCATTGTTCTCAAGATTTTTAGCCAATCTCCGGCTATCGATCCGGTCATTCTTCTTCCTTTGGCACTTCTCCTCCGTTACCAGGTGTGGTGGTGTCACCACGCATTTCCATCCGTCTGATACTATCTGATCATGCAAGCCGAATCCTCTAAATCCAGCCTCATACATCAAACAGATTTTACATTCTGGGAACTTATTGTGAAAATAATTCCTTAGCACCTCGTACTTTGCCGGCATGGTGGTCTCATTGACTATTACGCCACCGCTACGCACACACAATACCCATTTTTTTTTCGAATCCTCTAGTCCTACAAAAACCTCAGCGCCTTTAAGTATGTAACTCCGTATGATTTTTTTCATGATGAACCTCCTTAACTTTAGTTGATTTCTATAGTAAAAAAGGTTGCTACTTGCTCATCAAAAGTCAATCTGCCCACCCTATACTTACATAGTAAACCCACACCACTCCACAAGCGGGTCCGCATAGGGCGGTTCATCAA
>JAGLHE010000019.1 GCA_023143685.1 Candidatus Omnitrophota bacterium | reverse complement strand
TGAGGTAGATGAGGAAGGACCAGAAGAGTTGAGTTTTAACACCTCTTGGAAATTTTTTCTCTCTCGCTGTGGTTTTTCTCGTTTTTATAGCTCCTTTGGCTCCACCCCACTGCATAAAAGATCCAGAACAAAAATAATGGGATAAGTGAGAAAAGGATGCGGCTAAGCGTCATTTGCACCCACCAGTAGATTTCAAAGTAGGTGTTTGTCAAATAGTATAGCAACACAATTCCTGAATAACTTAAAAGAAATAAAGGGGCGATAAGAATTTCTTTTCGCCATGATTTCTTCCATCCAAAGACAGCACCGATAAAAATCAAGATCCATAACCCATTCCATTTCGCGTTGGTCAGTTCAAACCAAAGAAAAGCCATGATGATTTTAAAGCGTAATAATGTAGCAGGCTTTTCGTTTGAGAGAAATCCATTGATAAACGTCTGGTTCCCTGGTGAATAAAATAGTTTAAAGATAATGCCTGGTATAAAGGCAATGAGAGTGCTGATGAAGAAAGCAAAAAGTATTCTTTTGGCTTCAGGAGTTCTTTTTTTAAGTTCCCAAAGAAGGAAGAGAAAGCCAAAGCCGATTATTATCAGTGCCGCGATTAAGCCTTCAGGTTTAGTAAAGCTTAAGCATCCGAGTGTAATGCCGGATAAAATGGCGAAGAAAGAATTCTTGGCGCGTAATGTTTCCACAAAACAGTAAGTGCCGGCTAAGGCAAAGTATCCTAAAACAATATCTGCATATTGGCTTGTTGCCAGAGTGACATAAAGAGGAATTGTTAAGGCTAAAACAGGTGCCAGGATTGATAAATAGTTTTTTGTCAGGGCGTAAAGGGATGAAAAAAGGAGCCCTGCCACAAGCGCAGTAAAAATAAGCGATGTGCAAAAAGGTGTTGTCATGCTTGGTTCAGAAAGGAAAATCCAGCCCCAAACATTTATAAGGGGAAGCAGCAATGGATAATGCGGGCTGGACCGCCACAGAATCGGGTCAAAAGAATTAAGCCAAACACCTTTTGGCGCTAAAAAAAGGAATTTTGCCTTAAAGTTCCACACCTGCCAGGCATCCCATCCGCCATGGGGATAGAATTCTGCCATGATCCATGCAGGAATAAGGACGATTAGAATTGGAATCCACGCTCCCCATCGCGCAATTAAGGGAAACGTACCTGATTCGAATAATTTGTGTGAATTAGGTACATGTCCCCTGACTATATTAATTATAAGTCCTACAATTAGCACAGCATGCACAAGCAAGACAAAAGGTTTGTTTAATTGATTAAATATGACAAAAGAAAAGAATGTGATAAAGGCGCTTAACCCTAACCCAATACCTCCTGCCAGGAAAAAACGGACAAAAGGATCAATTTTGCTTTTGCCCTGATTAAGCGCTCGAATAAACGTTTCTCCCAGGAGAAACGATATTAAAAAAGGTAAAGCTGTGAGTATTGAGTTCATAGTTATTTAGCCCACGGATTCTTCGCTAAAACGATCCCGAATTGGTTTCGTCGAACAGGAATTAATCGGTATTTTTTTACTGTTTCAAAAGCAACCTTTTCTGAAGAACAATCTATCAGAACAAAAGGGTGGTTGATATTATTAAAATCTAACACAATTGGTGCCAATGTATACTGTGCCTGGGCAAATTGCATAGCAGGGACATGGTCATCCAGGCTTTTATCTGTGTAATATCCGATGTATTCGGTGTCTTTTAAAATATTATCAAGGCCTGCGAATTGAATTCCAAGAAAAACAGGAGGTTTTTTCTGGCGCAGGTGATGCGTTTGAACGATTTTTTTACTCAATTTTGTAATATTCAGGCCTAGGACGACAAGGCTTAAAAGAAGAAAGAAAATCTTGATGAAGGAAATTCTCGCGAATAAATTTTTGAGGGAATGGCTCATATATTATATTAATATATATTCATATTTATTTAATATCCATTTTACTATAAATATTATTTATTGCAATTTGCCTTTAAAAACAAAAATGCTTTTATAAAACGATTATTTTAGGCTTTCCATGCAGGGATTTAACAAGTATAATACGTTATACTTAACCCAAAAAATGCATTTAAGAGTATCACGTTTTTTGGGTTAAGTCCGTTTATTTTATAGTATAGAAATTTTAAAGACCTCATTCGAAATTTCTACACGGGCATAAAATAGTTGTGAGCGACAAGAAAGTTCGCCTTTTAGTTTTGTAAGCTCACATCTT
>JAGLHE010000189.1 GCA_023143685.1 Candidatus Omnitrophota bacterium | reverse complement strand
AGGTGAACCGAATTTCATCTTTGGGCCTTGTGGAGATGACCCGGGCCCGGACAGGTAAGACAGTAGAAGCTATTGCCTTTGAGCCTTGCCCTTATTGTCATGGCAGAGGAAAGGTGAAAATGTAGAATTCGTTATCCGGAGTTTGCAGCCGGTTAGTTACTGCTCCGGGCGAACAGTGCAAGGTATCCCGTGCTCAAACATCTTCGCTACGCTTCGAAACTGCGCGCGGAACACCTCGCACTATTCACCTCCGAAGTAACTAACCGGTTGCCGGAGTTTTAAGATTTTTATTGACTTTTTTAGAAAATCCGCTTTAATAAAGACCTTAAATAAGTATACAGATATATGATGAAAGTGTAAACGTGTCTCGTATTTAGCAGGTGGAATTCATCGTGCATTTCACAAAATTAGGCAAAACAAGGAGTTTTAAAATGTATGCAGTTGTTAAAATAGGTTCTTACCAGTATAAGGTTTCTGAAGGGGATACCATTGAGGTTAACCGCCTTGAAGGCGAAAAAGAGCAGAGTCTGACATTAGACAAGGTTTTGCTTTTTTCTGATGGAAAAGATATCCGTATCGGACAACCGTATCTTGATGATGTCAAGGTTACGGCAAAATTGATAGATGATGTTTTAGGAGCAAAAACAGTTGCTTTTAAATTCCGTCGTCGTAAAAGTTCAGCTAAAAAGATCGGTAATCGTGAAAAATTAACAGCATTGAATATCACGAAAATTGCTTTTTAAAACGGGTATAAAAGCATCTTAAGATGACATCTATATCTTTTCCTCTCTCTGGGAAAGGAAGCTTTTCTTGGGCATTCTGTGGAATGCCCTTTCTTGTAACTTATAACTTACCACTAAAATATGTCCTTTGTTGATGAAGCAAGAATTTTTGTTAAGGCTGGCGATGGCGGTAAAGGGTGCGAAAGTTTTTATCGGGATAAATATTCCCGATTTCCCAAGCCGGATGGCGGGGATGGCGGCAGAGGCGGGGACGTTGTTTTTGTCGCGGATAAACGTATCCATACGCTTTTAGATTACCGGTTTCGGCAGCATTATAAAGCTGAGCGCGGCGGACATGCCAGCAGCAAAGGCAAAAAGGGTAAAACAGGGAAAGACGCCATTCTTAAAGTTCCCGTAGGGACCATTTTGCGGGATTTCGATACCAAGCTTATCATTAAAGATATTGTTGAAGACGGACAGTCTGTTGTTGTGGCCAGAGGTGGTATTGGCGGTCGTGGCAACATCAATAACCGTACTCCCTTACCCCCTAAGCCGGGCGAAGAAAGCACAATCCATTTAGAGCTTAAACTTATTGCAGATGCAGGACTTGTGGGTTTTCCGAATGCCGGTAAATCAACATTGATTACCGGTATTTCAAAAGTTCGGTCAAAGATTGCCAGCTATCCGTTTACTACCAAACAGCCTATTTTAGGTGTTGTGCAAGGTGATGAAGAAGATAGTTTTATTGTCGCGGATTTGCCAGGCCTTATTGAAGGGGCGCATACCGGCCGTGGACTTGGAGACCGGTTTTTGAAGCATGCGGAGCGTACAAAAATTCTTGTCCATGTTGTTGATATGGCAGGGACAGAAGGCCGCGATCCTTTTGAAGATTATACGAAAATTAAGGACGAATTATTACAGTATAGTGATAAAATGTTCTTTAAAGAAATGATTATTGTGGCCAATAAGATGGATATGCCGCAAGCGCAGGAAAACTTAAAGCAGTTTAAGCAAAAGTATGAGGGGGAAGTTTTTGCCGTTTCTGCGCTTGAGAAGCAAGGATTAGATGAGCTCGTCGATAAGATTCGAGAGACACTAGCCGAGATACTAGATACCAGATACCAGTAACCGGATACTGTGTTTATCATGTTAAGAAAATTTCCTAAAAGAATTAAACGTGTCGTCATCAAGGTCGGATCAAGTGTGATCGCAACCTAC
This sequence comes from Candidatus Omnitrophota bacterium, assembly GCA_023143685.1. GTDB lineage: Bacteria > Omnitrophota > Gorgyraeia > Zapsychrales > JANLHA01 > JAGLHE01. The sequence goes on along the minus strand of JAGLHE010000189.1, from coordinate 7,741 downwards.
AAGATGAAACCCCGCTCCGCGCATTTGAGCTCTCTTGTTGAGCAAATTATCCAGGCACGTCAAAAAGGTATTGAAGTTGTTTTGGTCAGCTCGGGCGCGATCGTTTTAGGCATGGGCGAGACTAAGGTTAAGTATCGTCCTGGTGATGTACCGTCGTTGCAGGCCCTGGCTGCAATCGGGCAGACCGTCTTGATGCGTACGTATGACAATTTATTTAAAAAGGTGAAAGCGAATTGCGCCCAGGTATTATTGACATGGGATGATTTTGATGCCCGTCACCGGTATAACAACGCGCGCAATACGTTCAATGCTATTTTAGAGCGTGGTGTTGTGCCGATTGTGAATGAAAACGACACTATCTCTACCGACGAGATCAAATTCGGGGATAATGATAAGCTTTCGGCGTTTGTGGCCAGCCTTGTGCGTGCCGATCTTTTAGTGATGCTGTCTGATGTTGACGGTTTGTATGATATTAAAGACGGCAAGAAAAAGGTGTTTAAAGAGATCAAGGAAATCACTCGTGAAATTGAAGGAGTAGCCACAGGGACGGGCAAGAAGCAAATGTCGAAGGGCGGAATGGCCGCAAAATTACAAGCAGTAAAGGTCGCAACGCACGCGAAGATTCCCTGCATTATTGCGAATGGCGAAACAGATGATGTGTTAACACGTATCTTGAAAGGTGAGCGTATCGGAACGTTTTTCTTTGAGCGCCAGGAAAAACTTTTGGCACGCAAACACTGGATTTCGTTTGGCGCAAAGCCTAAGGGGACACTTATTGTTGACGATGGAGCAAAGGCCGCTCTTTTAAAAGGAGGAAAAAGCCTTTTGTTGCCGGGTGTCGCCCAATGGGAAGGACATTTCGCGCAAGATGATGTGGTTGTTGTTAAAGATAAAAAACAGCATGAGATCGCCCGTGGAATTATTAATTATTCCACGACAGACTTAACTAAGATTGAAGATAAAAAAGGCCAAAGAGAAGTCATCCATTGTGATGATCTGGTTTTAAGTGAAAGGTGAAAGCGCGAAACTACGCTAAAGGGGATTGGGATGAGCGCCAAAATAGAAAAAGATATTTTAAAGATTGTCAAGGATGCGCGTAAGGCGTCTCGTGATATTGCAGGCGTCTCGACTAGGGATAAGAATGATGCGTTAAAGAAAATGGCTAAGGCGTTGTTGGCGAACAAGGCGTATCTTGTTAAAGAAAACAAAAAAGACCTTGCTGTCGGGGAGAAAGCAGGTTTGTCCAAAGCGCTTTTGGATCGTTTGTTGATCAATGACAAGCGTATCAAGGGGATGGCAGATTGTCTTAAGGATACAGCCAGGCTTCCTGACCCTGTTGGTGGTGTGATTAAAGCGTTTGAACGCCCGAACGGGCTGAAGATCGAGAAAACACGTACACCGATTGGTGTGATTGGTATTATTTATGAATCCCGGCCGAATGTGACGAGCGATTGTATTGGCCTGTGTCTTAAGTCCGGCAACGCGGTAATTTTAAAAGGCGGGAAAGAGGCGATTCATTCGAATAAAGCAATTTTTAAGGTTTTAAAAAACGCGCTTAAAGAGACCGATATCCCGTTAGGGGCTATTCAGTTGATTACCTCAACGGATCGTGCGGCTGTCAACATTCTTTTAAAGCAAAATGCTTACGTGGATTTGATTGTTCCGCGAGGAGGGGAGGGGCTCATCCATTTTGTGGCAGAGCATTCCAGTATTCCTGTTATCAAGCATTACAAAGGGGTGTGTCATACTTATGTCAGTGAGCACGCGGATTTAAACATGGCGCACAGGATTTGTTTTAATGCGAAAGTTCAAAGGCCGGGTGTTTGTAATGCGATGGAGACAATGCTTGTTCATCGTGAGACGGCAATCCGGTTTTTGCCGGTGTTGATTTATAAATTAAAACAGGCTGGTGTCGAGGTCAGGGGGTGTCCGTTAACGCGAAAGATTGTTAAAACAAAAATTAAAGCTGCGACAAAAAAGGACTGGCCGGAAGAATACCTGGATTTGATTTTAGCGGTTAAGGTGGTGGATTCTTTGCAAGAAGCGATTGAGCATATTAATACATATGGATCCGGGCATTCAGATGCGATTGTAACAGATGATAAAAAAGAGGCAGAGGAATTCCTGAAAGCTGTAGACACTTCGTGTGTTTATGTCAACGCGTCAACACGATTTACTGACGGATATGAATTTGGCTTTGGCGCTGAGGTTGGAATCAGTACGGATAAGTTGCATGCCCGGGGGCCAATGGCGCTTGAGGATCTGACGACGTATAAGTACGTGGTACGGGGTCGTGGGCAAATTCGGGAATAAGTGCTGTGAACATTGAAGAGAAAATCCATGAGGTTGAAGAGGAAATAAAGAAAGACCTTCCTTTATTAGAGATTCTTTTGGTTTTTGTTTTGGTGATCTTTGTGGTACATATGCACACAAAAAAGATCATTGAGAAGCGCAAAGGGGATATTGAGAAACATTTAGTCGAGTGGTTGGGAGAACTTTAGTCCGTGATTGTGGTCTGTTCCCCGCGACCCGCAAGGACAAGGGCCACAGGATACAAATTATTATGACTAAGCGTATCGGTATATTGGGCGGGACTTTTAACCCGATTCATGTCGGGCATTTGGCGATTGCGCAAAAGGCGCAAGAAAAGCTGGGCCTTGAAAAAGTTATCTTTGTGCCGTCGTGCCAGCCGCCGCATAAAAAGATTTCCAATCTTGCCTCCGCGAAAGACCGGTATCACATGGTTCAGTTGGCGATCAAAGATAATCCTTTGTTTGAGATATCGAATTTTGAGTTTAAAAAAGGTGGCAAGTCATATTCGGTTGATACGGTAAAATATTTTTATGATAAATTTTCAAAAGGTACAAGGCTGTTTTTTATCATCGGGGAAGACAGTTTGCCCGGGTTGGGGGCGTGGCGGCAGGTTGATGAAATTTTAAAAGTTGTGAGTTTTGTGGTGGTAAACCGTCCCAGATTTGGAGGAAAGGATAGCCCTGTGAAGCATGCCTCGGTTGCGATGCCGGGGATTGATGTGTCATCGTCGTATCTGAGGCGTCGTATCGTCCAGGGGAAAACCATAAAATATCTTGTGCCGGAGAAAGTCCTCGGGTATATTGAAAAACATAAACTTTATCATCTGTAAGTAAGCGGTTAGTTGCGAAATATTTTTTACGCGATACGTCAAGGAAAAAATGAGAGGAGCAGTAAAAATGGCAGTAAAAAAACAAAATGTAATTAAATTCGGGACAGATGGTTGGAGGGCGGTTATCTCTGACACTTTTACGTTTGAAAATCTTTCGATCCTTACTCAGGCATTTTGTGAATGGGTTAAAAAGGATGTGAAGCCGATTAAAGGCCATAAAAGGATTGCTGTCGGTTATGATACACGGTTTATGTCGGGTGATTATGCGAAGATTGTGAGTTGTGTTTTAGCAAAGAATAATATTGATGTTATATTATCCGATTCTCCGTTGCCGACTCCAGCGCTAAGTTATGCGGTTCCGGAAAATAATTGTGTCGCAGGGATTGTGATTACGGCTAGCCATAACCCGTACCAGTTTAATGGTTTTAAGATTAAAACCGCGCAAGGCGGTGGCGCGGGAAAAGATATCACAAATAAGGTTGAATCCTATCTTTATAAGACTCCGGTCAAGGCGGGTGGCTTTGATGAACAGGTTGAGAAAAAGAGAATTAAGGTTTGTGATTTTACGACGACGTATTTGAAATTTATGCGAAGTTACATTGATCTTAAAAAGATTAAAAAGTCGAAATTTAAGGTGTTGATGGACGCTATGCATGGCAGTGGTAGCGGCCTGATCCGTGAAGTTTTAAAAGGGACAGATGTCCGTTTGTCCATCATGCGAGAGGAGATTAATCCTTATTTTGATGGGAAGAAGCCGGAGCCGGTTATTGAGTTCTTGGAAGGGATTGTTGCCCGGGTCAAAAAAGAAAAATTTGATTTAGGCCTTGTCCTGGACGGAGACGCTGACCGCATTGCCGCGGTAGCACCTGGAGGCGAATTTATTCATCCTCAAAAAATTTTAGGCCTTCTGGTTCTGCATTTAGTCCGTAACCGTGGCCGTACAGGGGGGGTCGTCAAAACAATCTGTGGAACGACAATGATTGACAATATCGCCAGGAAGTTAGGCTGCGAGTTGCATGAAACACCGGTTGGGTTTAAATATATTTCCGATTTAATGGTTTCTGAAAACATCGTTGCCGGCGGGGAAGAGGCAGGGGGGATGGGTCTGCAAGATTATATTCCGGAACGGGATGGAATATTAGCAGGGCTGTTGCTTTTGGAGATGATGGTTTATCAGAAGAAAAATATTAAAAAGATCGTAGCGGAGATGGAAAAAGAGTTTGGCCAATATTATTACCAGCGGTGTGACGTGAAGTTTGTAAAAGGAAAGAAGTTTAATACAACGCAATTCGCAAAGACGGTAAAGCTTCTTGGTAAAAAGGTTGTTGATGTTAAAGATTTTGATGGTGTGAAATTGGTGTGTGAAGATGAAAGCTGGTTGATGTTGCGTCCGTCAGGAACAGAGCCGCTTGTCCGTGCTTATTCAGAAGCCAAAACACTTAAACGCGCGAAAGATCTCATCAAATATGGGGAAAAATTGTTAAGAAAATAACCGTGCCGTGTTCCCTGCCTGTCGGCAGGCAGGCGTGACTCCTGTTTTGTGGGTCATGGGGCATGGACCACGGCGAAAAGCCGCGTGGCGGTCTCGCCGTTTTACGCGGGCCATGGAATTATGTTTTATCGGTTTGCCTACTACATTGTTAAATTATTAAGTCTGATTTTTTTTCCGTATACTGTTATCGGGAAAGAAAATATCCCTCCTGGCGGCGGATGTATTTTCGCCAGCAATCATTTAAGCAATCTTGACCCTCTTATGATCGGATTGTGCGCGTATCGTAAAACAACTTATCTTGCCAAAGATACACTGTTCAAAAATAAAATACTTGGTACAATATTAAGGTGGTGTGAAGCCTTCCCCATCCGACGGGGCGAATCAGATGTTCGCGCTATCAGGGAGTGTATGCGCCGTTTGAAGAAAGGGTTGCCGGTTGTGGTCTTTCCCGAAGGGACGCGCCAACGGCAAGATAGTGAGATCCAGGCCGAAGAGGGGATTGGGTTTTTAGCGGCGCGGGCAGGAGTGCCGGTTGTGCCGGTAAAAGTTTTTGGGACGGATAAAGTCATGCCGCCAAAATCGCGATGGTTAAAGCGCCATCCGATTACCTTAACATTTGGCGAACCGTTGACATTTCAAGGTGAGCGGGATTATAAAAAAATCGCGAATGAAATTATGTGGGCGATAAGGGATATAGGTTGAGAAGGAAATTGTGTTTTTTGAGATCCTGCGCTGCGATTAATTTAAGAAAGGCATTTTCCGGGTTAAGTTGATGTATGAGTGGGGTTTGTTTCCGATCCGTTTGGCAGAGGATTTGAAAATAAGGATTGAGGAGTTTGTTTAAGAAAACAAGGAGGGGAAAATGGGATCATTAAGTATGACTCAAAAAGCATTGAAGTTAGTCGCCACGTTGAGTATTGACAGGTGCTCGACGCTGCTTTCAAAGATGATAAAGAAAGGGGCGACAATTGAGCTGGAAAATGTTTCTCATGAGGATATCTCGGGGGTAACAGCAACCATTATGGGAACAGAAGACAGGGAGGTTGTTGCTGCCTTTGTTGACTTGGAGGGGGATGCTCCTTTTAAGTTTTTGTTTTATGTGAATGTCAAAGATAGCCTTGTTTTGGCGGATATGATTTTGCGCAAAGAGCCGGGGACAACAAAAGAATTTGATGAATACGCCTCGAGTGCTGTGCAGGAATTAGGTAATATTTTAGCCAGTGGGTGTACTAATGTTTTTGTGAAAGATTTCAAAATTGCCATGAAGCCAACGCCTCCTGTTGTGGTAAAAGATTATTTGAGCACGATGTTTCAGGAATACATTATGAACGTGGCCTGTCAGCAGGATAAGCTTTTGATGATCGAAACAGTTTTTGTTGTGATGGGACAGAATATTCCTTGTGCGATGTTTATTTTACCTATCCCGGGGAGTGAACAGGTACTGGTGGATAAAATATTAAAAGACATGCCGGAGTTTTAATAAAATTTAACTTTATAATGAACATAATCAAGCTTTATTTTTATCCAGCCGGCTATCCTTTCTACAGATTTTACCGGACAACTTGTGTGGCTCAATTCTGGAGCCGTGCTTCTCACCACAGACCCGTGGGGGGTTAAGATCACGCGCTATGAAGTTAAGAATATTGTCCCGCCTCAGAGTATTAAAGATGCTATGGAAAAGCAGATGCGTGCGGAGCGTGAAAAACGTGCTTTAATTGCCGAGTCCGAAGGGGACAAACAGGCCAAGATCAATCGTGCTGAAGGGCAGAAGCAGGAGATGGTGGCGTATTCTGAAGGGGAAAAGACGAAACGGATGAATGAGGCGGAAGGGACCGCGTTTGAGATTGAACGCGTGGCAGAAGCTACTGCTAAAGGGATTCGGGAGATTGCCACTTCAATTAATGAACAAGGTGGAAAAGATGCGGTTAATTTGCGTATCGCTGAACAGTATCTGGATCAGTTTGGGAAATTAGCAGCGACGAATAATACGATGATCATTCCGTCGAATTTGTCTGACGTTGCGGGTGTGATCGCAGCAGCGAATAGTGTGCTAAAAAATACAGAGGTAGGCAAGAAGGTAGAAGGCTAAGGATCGCGGAACTGTGCCTGAAGAGGGAACTGAATGTTAGTAAAGCAGGGTGTCCCATGCTCAAACAACTCCGCTTCGCTTCGTAACTGCGCGGGGGATACCCTGCTTTACTAACATTTAGTTCCCGCCTCAGTGGACTCCCAAAACATGAAATAGGAGAATGATGAATGAAAGAAGTGGCTTTTAGTTTAGTTTTTTTGTTGATTTCTGTTCCTGTATTTGCTGAACAGGTGGTCCTTAAAAGTGGGAAAGTCCTCGAGGGGGAGATTGTTGAAAAAACAGATACTTATCTTAAAGTTGATTCAGGCAAGAAAGTTTGGAAAATTCCATTTAATATGATGGAAAAAAAGAACAGGAAAGTCTTGAAAAAGTTAACGAATAAAATGGCTCCTCCAAAGGAGCTTGACTCAAAGGATCACGCTGTGACGGCCTCTTCTGAAATTATCTCACAATCACCGTACATGTTGGTTCGAAAATTTTATTTAGGGAATAAAGAGATAGCTTCGCATACATATTTTTCGGATATTGATATTTTCCTGGACGATTTGGAGAAAAGTTTTTCAAAAAAGGCTGGAGAGTCATCATATCGTTCTCCCTGTTTAGAGATGCGTTCTTCAACTGGGAATGTCCCGGATGGGGAGGTCATAGAATATTCTTACGTGACAGGAGGCAAGGTTGTATATACGTATAAAAATAATTTGCTGAATGGCCCGACTAAAAATTATTCTCCAAAGGAGACGTTAATTAGCGAATATTTCTCAAAAGACAATTGTCCTCATGGAAAGTCTGTTTTTTACAATGATGATGAAAGTATTGACATGGAATCTTTGTTTGAGAAAGGTGCGATGGTTTGGTCAAAGATGTATCATTCGAATGGAGAGGTGGCTAAGGAGATGCTGTATGAAGAGGGGAATCCCAGGACAATGAAAACTTATGCCCGGGAAGGGGAGTTAATTGAGGAGTATAATGTCCCCATAAAAGATGATCTTTAGGGTAAAATAAGCTCGCTTGATACTTT
>JAGLHE010000188.1 GCA_023143685.1 Candidatus Omnitrophota bacterium | reverse complement strand
GTCTTTGAAATTCCTATACTACGAGCGAAAGGAAAGAAAAATGACGAAAAAGAAATTTTCAATCGGTACAGGTAAATATGTGGGATAGTTTTATGCCTGGAATGCTGGTTATCACTGCTGCTTTTATTTTTCTTACATTCGTGGTTTATGTTTTCCTGCCGCGATTTTTTATTTCCCGGCGTAGTATTAGAGAACAATTATCTTAAGGGCGGATAGGACGGAAAAGACGCGATGCGGCCTGCGTGCGGCAGAACAAGTTTTGATTGGAAGTGAAAGGGTTCAAGAGTTTTTGCAGGGCATTACAGGGATACGGCTATGACGCAGGAACAAATAATGTTGTTGATTTTAGGTGTGGTTGGAAAGGTTAAGAAAAAATAAGGAGAATGCCTTATGGGGAAAATTGATTTTTATGCCATCTTGGGATTGTTTGCTGGTGTGGGGGGATTTTTCTGGGGGTTTATGAGGCTTCGACGTAAACGTCTTATTGAGAACATTCCTACCTCCAAGATTCAAAGCCTTGCCATGGGATTGGTTGAACTTACTGGAAAGGCCAAGAGTAAAAATCCTTTTAAGAGTCCATTTCAAAGTGTTGATTGTGTGTATTACCGATACACTGTTGAAAAATATGTCCGCCGTAACAAAAGTAGTCATTGGGTTACGGTTGCAAAAGGTGACAGCAATCACAGCCCATTTATTCTTGATGATGAAACAGGCGAAGTTATGGTTTTTCCAAAGCATGCAGAGTTAATGATACCAAAGTCGTATCAATTTCAAACAGGTTGGGGCAGGGGTATCCCGTCGAATGTTGAGGCTTTCCTTCAGAGAAATAGTATCCGATATAAAGGATTGTTCGGAAACCATACTTTGCGTTTTACAGAGTGGATTATTGTAAATCATGGGCAGGCTTATATTTTAGGAACAGCGACTCCGGCACGGGAACAGATTCGGGCGCATAAAGAAAAGTTGATGGAGCGCTTAAGAATTTTAAAGGCGAACCCTAACCGAATGAAGGAAATTGATCTTAATCAAGATGGAGAAATTAGCGAGGAAGAATGGGCGCTGGCTGTGGCGCATGAAGAAGAAAAGTTGATTGAAGATGAGTTGTCCAAAGAATCTGACACAGCCATTCAGGCGGTGATCAAACGAGGAGAAGGAGAAAAGATTTTTATTATCTCGAGCCAAAGCCAAAAAGATTTGCTCGGTAAATTGGCGATGGAATCCGGCTTGGGTATTTACGGCGGCGCTGCGTTGGCTGTGGCTTGTGCGTTTTATTTAATTGCACATCGTTTTCCAACATGGTTTTAAAAAAGGGGGTAATATGGGAGTTATTATTTTAGGATTAATTTTGTTTTTGGTTGTGGGGGCCATTATGTATTTTGTGGCGATCTACAACGGGCTTATCCGATTGAAACATAATGTGGATAAGGCATGGTCCAATATTGGGGTGCTGTTAAAACAACGGCATGATGAAATTCCAAAATTGATAAAAGTTTGTGAAGGGCACATGAAGTATGAAAGAGAAACATTACAGAGGGTAACCGAAGCACGGACAGCTTGTATGGGCGCCACAACTGTTGGCCAGGCCGCGCAATCGGAGAATATGCTGGCTGGCGCGCTTAAGTCATTGTTTGCTGTGGCTGAGAATTATCCGGATTTAAAAGCGAACCAAAGTTTTCTGCAATTGCAAGGCCGTGTCACATCGTTGGAAAACAACATTGCAGACCGTCGGGAATTCTACAATGAATCGGTCAATAATTACAATATCCGAATTCAACAGTTGCCGGATGTCTTTGTGGCGAACATGATGAATATGAGTGCCAAAGAGTTGTTTCAGATTACAGAAGAAGATAAGAAAGATGTTGATATTAATTTTAATATGACCTGAGGTGGTCGGTGGATCAGAAGAAGAAAGGAGACAAGATGATTGTAACAAACATTGATGCTGTGCCGGGAAAAAACATTGTTGAACATTATGGGATTGTCCAGGGGAGTACAGTTCGTGCCAAGCATGTTGGTGTAGATTGCATTGCTGGTTGTCAGAATACCTTTGGAGGGGAGCTTAAAGGTTATTCTACTTTGCTTGAAGAATCACGGAAAGAAGCCATAACCCGGATGGAACAGCAGGCAGGACATTTGGGTGCGAATGCCGTTATTAATGTGCGTTTTGGCACGTCAACGATTACGCAAGGAGCGTCAGAAATCTTAGCCTACGGAACAGCTGTTAAAGTTGAATAGCATTAACCACGGAGATACGGATATGGATCTGATAATTTTTTTAGTGTTTGTCGGTGGAGCCTACTTGATTGGACAACACATTGAGAAATCGCATTACAAGGAAATCGAGAAAAAGGAAAGTGCTTGTCTGCATATTCCGAGCGTGACCTCTAAGAAAATTGTAAACCTGGATGAAGTGCTGGACGCCAAGCTGGTTTTTGGTAATGTTGTGATCTCAGGGGATTATTTTAAAATGATTGTGGCTTCTTTGCTGAATTTTTTCGGTGGCAGGGTCACGCCCTATGAAAAATTGCTTGACAGGGCCAGGCGGGAAGCCATTTTACGGATGAAACAAGATGCCAGTTCTATGGATGCGGATATGATTATTAATACACGTTTTGAAATGAGCAAATTAGACAGCATGGCGCGCGGGGGCGGAGGGACAGGGATGTTTGAAATAATCGCATATGGGACAGCTGTTAAATTAGCAAAGAAATGAAATTTGTCGCACGAGAAATCAAAACAAACGTTAATGTCTCACAAGAACATCCGCTAAAAGTTTTCTTTAAGTTGTTGGCAAGTTTAGGGGTGATCTCTGTTGTTGTTTACATTCTTTTAGTAGCAGTAACCGAGATCGCTATCCAGTACATCCCGCAAAAAATTAATCATGCCTTAAGTTCATTATTCGTTAATCAGTTTCCTTTTTCTGTGGGGTCTGATGAAACGTCTCAAAAGGTTCAGGGGCTTCTGGACGACGTCTCGCGCAAGCTTGACCTGCCGCACGCGGATTCTTTTAAAGTGAGCATTATTGATATGGATGATAAAAATGCCTTTATTTTTCCCGGAGGAAACATTTTCATTACCACTGCCTTGCTCAATGAGTTTAATTCGGAAAATGAATTAACAATGGTTTTGGCACACGAGGTGGGACATTACATGAACAACGACCACCTGCGGGCGTTAGGAAGGGCCGCGGTGCTGGGCGGGATTGTTGCTGTTTTGGGTGTTGGAGGCGCCGGGGAGGTGGGACAATTTATTACGGGATTTGTTAATATTTTTGACTTGAAATACTCGCGGGATCAGGAAGAACGGGCAGATAAGTTTGCAGTGGATATTTTAAATCAATATTACGGCCATGCGTCAGGCGCGGTCTCCGCATTGCAGCTTATTGAGAATAAAGAGGTGGAGAAATGGACGTTAAATGGATTTTTGTCGACGCACCCTGTCGTAGTAGAGAGGGTTCGGTATCTTCAGGACTTGATCCGTAAACGAAACTTTATCATAAAAGGCCCGTCGGAATTAAAGCCGTTACCTTTTGTTTTGAATCTTTATGAAGAAGAATCTTCCGAAGAAATAGTTGAACTCGAAGCAGAAGTGTCCGAATAACCGGGGTTTGTTAAGGAAATAAGAATAGTGAAAGGTCAAGGGTATAAAAATTTTTCTTTGAGTAATAGAATAAAAGACAGCTGGGTTTGGTTAAAATGTTTTGGCCCGATACTGTTTGTGCATAAACCCTTGTGCGAAAAATTTCAGCAAGACATTGTCAGGGTTAAGAATATTTTGTTGTGTCGAGGATGTTGTTTTGTATGGGCAGGTGTTTTTTTGTTTTGTTTTGTGCTGTCGTATTGGGTTCAGGTTCATATGGTGATATTTTTGTTGGCAGGGGGTGTTGTTGTTATTTTGTCTGCCCCAAAAGTGTATGCGCGTTTTCCTCGTTGGGGGCGTGATATTATTCGTTTAGGGCTTGGCGTTTTAATGGCATTTGTGGGCTGGCTTATTTTAAAACAGTATTATGTTTCGGCGGGGGGATGTGTTTTTGTGTTGTTGATCCTGCGCGCGACGTATGTTTTAAAGAGCCGGCAGTTGAGTATTCAAACGTGTGAATCGTGCGCAGAGTACAGGAACATGGATATTTGTTCGGGGTTCGCGCAAAAGAAAGAAATAATGGAGCGTTACGAAAAGCATCTTGAGCGTCGGTTAACCCAAAAGTAGTGACTTCACCTTAATTCTCCAGACGTCTGGAAAATTGAGGTGAAGTCATGAAAGTATCAGCGCAGAAAAGGCAGAAGAAATATTCCTTTTTATCATTGTTTGATGGTATCATTTGTAGCACATAAAAATAGATAGAATTTTTTAAGTATTTGAATAAGGAGTCATTGTGGAGCCTTTTGATCTTGATATTAAAGAATTTTGTCGTGAAAGCGGGCTTTCAGAAAAGAATTATTTTGATCTTGTGGAAATTGTTTTAAAAATTACAGCTAAAGACCTGCCGGTTTTAGAGGATGCTTTGGCCCAGGACAATTTTTCTTCTATCAGAAATATTTCACATCGCTTGGGGGGCGCGTATTTGAATTTAAGCATTAATGTGATAGGGACCATCCTGGGGAATATCAATTATTTTGCAAAGATGGAAAAAGAAAAAGAAAAGATTGGAGAGTTGTTGAAAGAATTTTCAGAATATGCCCAATATCTTGAGAAGGAGTTTTTGCCCTATGGGCAAAACAAAAACCAGGGTCTTGGTTGTTGATGATGAAAATGTTTCAACGATGATTTTACAAAGCAGTATTTTGAAAGAATTTGAATTCCAGAAGGCAATTACAGCACAGCATGCTCTTGAAATGATCCAGGACTCTCCGCTTGAAACACTTTTAAGCATGAAAGATGATTAGGGCCTTTCCAGAGAACAAACACGTCATCAGGTTCCGATTAAAAATCTTACCCAAAAAGCCCAAAGGATTGTTCGCGACACGGCAGATGTCAGAGATAAAAATGTTAATGTCAGTATCGAAGGGGATGAGGTGTTCGTAGACAAAAGCCTTTTGGGATCCGTGGAAGGGTCGTTTGTCCATTTATTACGGAATGAGGTTGATCACTGAGGAATTTTTCTGAG
>JAGLHE010000187.1 GCA_023143685.1 Candidatus Omnitrophota bacterium | reverse complement strand
TGACAAATTTAAACAAAATGCGATAATAGGTGCACTTTGAGCCTGGAGCGTGCCCAAGCTATGTCCGGGTTTAGAGAATCCAATAAGAGAGAAGAGAGGTACAAAGAAATGTCAGAAAACCAATCAGTAATGGCAGAGCTGTACGAAAGTACATTAAAAAATGTGAAGGAAGGAGAAATTGTCTCCGGGACAATTGTCGCGGTAACGGAAAAAGAAGCCGTTGTCGACATAGGTTTTAAGTCCGAGGGATTTTTGTCATACGATGAGTTTCGTGATAAAGAAGAGTTTAACGTCGGTAAAGAAATTGATGTTTTGATTGAATCGATCGAAGATGAAGATGGCCGGTTGCTTCTTTCGAAACTCAAAGCCGATAAAGTCAAGGGTTGGCAGCGTGTTATGTCCGACATTGACGAGGGTTCTGTGATTGAAGGACGTGTGGTCAAGCAGGTTAAAGGCGGGTATATGGTTGACGTTGACGGACTCGAGGGATTCTTGCCTATGTCGTTGTCAGCCTTTAAAGGCTATTCACCAGATAAGGTGTTGGCTAATAAATTCAATTTTCAGGTTGCTAAGATCAACAAGCTGCGACGCAATTTGATTCTCTCTCGTCGAGATATTTTCCAGAAAGAGCGTGAGCAGATTCGAGAAAAGCTTTGGAGTGAGTTGGAAAAAGGCCAGGTCCGGGAAGGGGTTGTTAAAGGGATCACTGATTTTGGTGCTTTTGTTGATCTTGGAAGTGTGGACGGGCTTTTACACATCACCGACATGAGCTGGTCGAGAATCAACCATCCTTCTGAAATTGTTTCCATTGGAGACAAGATCAATGTTTTTATCCTGGATTTTGATAAAGAAAATTCAAAGGTTTCTTTGGGACTTAAGCAAATTACAGCTAATCCCTGGGAAGATATTTATGATAAATACCCTGCCGGAACAAAAGTGACGGGAAAAGTTGTTAATATTATGCCTTATGGAGTTTTTATTGAAGTCGAGAAAGGGATTGAAGGGTTGTTGCACTCTTCTGAAATTTCCTGGCAGAAGAAAATGGTGAACCCTCAAGAGATGTTTAAGCTTGGGGATGAGCTGGAAGTCCAAATTATCAATGTGGATAAAGATTCCAAGAGAATCTCTTTAAGCATGAAGCAGCTTGGAGACAATCCATGGGTTGATGCCGGGGGTAAATTTCCTGTTGATACAAAAGTTACGGGTATTGTTCGCGGCTTTACCGATTATGGTGCTTTTGTTGAACTCGATTCCGGACTTGAGGGGATGATCCATGTTTCTGATATGTCCTGGACAAAAAAAGTCAACCATCCACAAGATGTCCTGGAGCGCGGGCAAGATGTTGAAGTCATGGTTTTGGGTGTAGATGCGGCAAACCGGAAAATTACTTTAGGGTTAAAGCAGCTTGAAGAAAATCCTTGGGGACGAATTGCTGAGGATTATCCTGTTAATAGTGAAGTAGATGCTGAGGTTGTTTTGAATTCGAATTTTGGGGTTTTTGTGAAGTTAGCTGAAGATGTTGAAGCCTTGGTGTACTCTTCAGAGATCGATAAAGAACAAGCAGCCGCGTTAAAGCCGGGAGACAAATTAAAGGTTAAGATTATTAAGGTAGATGTAGAACAGATGAAAATTGGCGTGAGTACGCGTTTATCTTAAATGTTTTAAGGCCGCGTTGTAAAAAGCGCGGCCGAACCCAGCCATATCTCCTTATTTTATAGTATAAGAATTTTAAAGACCGCCTGGGAAATTCCCGCACGGGCATAAAATATTTTTCGCAAGGATAGCGTTAGAACTCCTTAAGATGTTTCCAATAAGGAGGAGCTTAATATGCAAACAAAGCAAGCCATTGAAAAGATTTCTCGTGGCACGACTGAGATTATTAGTGTTGAAGGCCTCGAGAAAAAGCTCAAAAAAGCCTCAAAAGAAGGGTGCGCCCTTCGTGTCAAAGCAGGCTTTGATCCTACCGCTCCAGATATCCATTTAGGACATGTTGTTTTATTGCGAAAACTCCGTCAATTTCAAGACTTGGGACATAAAGTTTTGTTTTTGATCGGAGATTTTACGGCTTTAGTGGGTGATCCTACCGGCCGCAATGAACTCCGTCCAAACTTGGATCTTTCGTTTATTCGTGAAAACGCGAAAACTTATGCGAAACAAGCCTTCAAAATTCTTGATTCAGATCCAGATAAAGTCGAAATTGTTTACAACTATGATTGGTTAGATAAGATTGGCGCACAGAAGCTTTTGGAATTAACAGCTCATTCAACTGTTGCGCAAATGTTAGCCCGGGCAGATTTTAAAAAGCGCTATGAGTCTGGTTCACAAATCAGCATTATGGAATTTGTGTATCCTTTATTGCAGGGATATGACTCGGTTCATTTAGAGGCAGATGTTGAATTGGGTGGGAATGATCAGAAATTTAATCTTTTAATGGGTCGTCAGCTGCAAGAAACATTTAGCCAGGAGCCTCAGGTTGTTGTCATGACTCCACTTTTAGAAGGGTTGGATGGGGTTAAGAAGATGAGCAAGTCTTTGGATAATTACATTGGGATTGATGAGTCGCCAAGTGAGATATTAGGTAAGATTATGTCAATCAGTGATGAATTGATGATGCGTTATTGCGAGGTTTTGACAGATTTTGACTTAAGTGAAGTCAAAAATATGCATCCCAAAGATGCTAAATTGCAGCTTGGCCGTGAAATTGTAAAGCAGTTTTATGATGATGAGAAGGCGCGGCAGGCTCAAGTAGAGTTTGAGAAGGTCTTTAGTCAAGGCCAGGTTCCGGATGAAATGCCAGGATATCAGCTGGATTCTCGGGAAAAGGAGACGGTTTTAGATGTTTTAGTTAATTCAGGGTT
>JAGLHE010000186.1 GCA_023143685.1 Candidatus Omnitrophota bacterium | reverse complement strand
TCGGCGATAGCAAGCCTATCTCCACAGGCCGCAGGGCAAAAAAAATCCCCGGCAGGTTTCCCTGACGGGGATTTCTTATCCGTTATGAGTTTCCCCTAACGGATTACATCATCCAGGTTTTCATATTCACCATAAAGATCCCAACGGCCAGAAGCGCGATGCCAAATGTGCATATTCTAAAATATCTCCTCTTCGAACGAAGGATATTGCAGCGGGGCCTTACCAACACTCTGCAAAATTCCAGGCAATTTCTCTTCCGGGGCAGTATCCCGTTTCTCCTTCAATTCAACAACAAACCTCCAATCCTGTCCATAATCAAACATAAACAGCATCTTCTTCCCTGTTTCTTTAAAAACCAAAGAGATTTTTGTCCTTTCAACGCTTCTGGCTAATTCACTCGTCGGCTCAACCTCCGCATCAACAAAGGCCTCATAAATTTCTGTCTGCTCCTGCCCGGGATGCTCATCAATATTCCCATAAAACCCAAAGCAATGATCGCAGTCAAAATTATACGCGCCTAAAATAACCTGAGCCAAATGCAAAAGACTCTTATTTCCCGACACCGCGACCTGACGCATTATATTTTTACCTTCGCAATATTGTGTCATTGTGGATTCAAAAACATATGCTGTTCGAGTTTTCAATCGCCCGGGAACTATTTTCTCAAATTCCTTTCCCTCAATCATCGCCATAAAACACTCAATGGGATACCTATAGTTTAAAGCACCCATAGGCGTCTTATTGAGCTGACATTGGATGCCGGCATCATCGATATCTCCTTCAACCATTGACCGCGACTTTAAGAATTCATAATGACTTGTCCGGTCATTCATGGAAGCCAAAACAGATCGGCTCACCGTCTTTGCCAAAATGAACGTTCCCAGCTTATCGCTGACTAATTTCATTTGATCACTTTTGAAGTCTTCGTCATACAAAGCTTTCGACAATCTTTTGCGGAAAAGGCCCTCAATATCTCTGATCTCACTTCGTGAAACACCGTACACCACAAACGAAAACAAAGTCGCCGCATTCGCAAAAAGCAAACATTTCTTCCGATTAAAATAAAAAAGATTCACATACCACTCCTGCAAAGGATGATTGTTGCCCCGCACATCTTCCAAAGCAGATTTAGACACCCCTATTTCTTTTAAAACTTTCCCTGTGCAACGAAGAATCAACATCCGGGTTCTCTCCCTTAACAATTACATGAAACTGATCACCTTTTCATGTTCTGGCTTAACGTTAAACAACCCCGCAACTTGTCCCATAAGGCATCCACCTTCTTCTGCTCTTTTTTTGAATCGGCATGATTCGCGCAAGCTGCCAACGAATTCAGCCCATCATCCAGATCTTCCGCGCTTATTTCCAATCTAAATTGACCATCTTCTTCTTTTGCAATAGCAATGATCACCTCAAACTCAGGGTCTAATAACAAAAGGCCACCCAACAGTTTCTTTTCCGTTTTTGTGATTAAAAATGACATTTTACTTTCAATCATTATTTAGTCCTCCCCTATCCGCATATGCCTGGTTTTCGATTAAACAACTGGTGTCGCATAAAAAAATATTTTACTTCTTTCTATACAGCAACAAAAAGATATTGAAAATTCTCAATCCAATCGTAATCTTTATCCTTGCAGACATCAGATACTTTTTCCCATTTAAGCCTATGCTTTTTCTTCAATTCAACATTAGGTTTTTTATGAAACTCCAATGCCCCTTTAGACAATGCTATATTTTTACCATCCTCCCCAATCAATAAAAAATCAGTTCCAAAAATACTAGGCTTCTTGCTACTCGAAGGCTTATAATATAAATACTCATTCGTTAAAAATATTGCATACCCCTCAGCTATCTCATCACTAGCTTTCAACTTCTCCAATCTTGAAATATCCTTTATAAAAAAATATCTATTATGGGGATGCGCATTAGCTGATGTTAGATTAAACTCCTCTTCTTTCCATCTCAAGAATGGTCCTCTAATTTTATATTTAAGCTCTATGCCAATCTTTTTACCATTAATTTCAAAATAAATATCCAACGCTATTTTCTCATCATCTTGGCTGCCCAAAGAGTACGACTTTTCTACCCGTATTCTTTGAGAACCAGGAATATCTCTTAATTTCATCGCAAACTCATGCTGAAAATCAGCCTCTGAATGAAATACCGGCCTCTCTCTAAAAAGATTTTTCAATGCGTCTCTTATTTTCCCTTCCACATCGCCTTTCCCCATAATCCCCCCCCTTTTTTTATCCCAGCATTAGCACATTTGACAAAGCTTATCTTTAAGCACAATCATGGCAATACAATCATCTTCATTGTAATCCAAAATGCGCTGCAAGGTTTTGGGGTCCTTGCTTTCACACCACTCATTAAACCATTGGATAGAGGCGGCGCCGGAAGGATTTTCATCGCGCCAATTGAAACCCAGATGTTGGGCTAAAGTTTTAATAGAATAATTATAAGTAGGCCACTCTGTGTACTTTTTGACAACATCATAATAAAGGTCGATACTCCATGCAGGATCATTTCTGTATTTTCATTAATTTGATTAATCGAATCGCAAGTGCCTTTTATTTTTAGAACATATTCTATGGATGAATCAATTTTTCTAGAATTGGGTAAATAAAGTACCGCCTCAAATCCAGCTTGGTCTTTCAACAAATACTCAAAACATCGTATACTTCCGCGCTCTGCTAAATACAACCTTCGCGTGTCTCAAAACCAACTTTTTCTGGCAATCTAATAATTTTTTCGCATATCGACTGTGAATTCATTTATTTATCGCCTGAATAAAAAAAATTTATTGAGTGGAAGATTTATATTAAATTTTTGTCCATTTATTTGTTACTTCTTCAATATCTTTATCACTAAGTAATTCATTAGACCAGCCTTCTACAAAATCAATATCTTCAGAATCTGGTAATTGCTCTTTTTCTAACATGCGAATCCTTATCCTGCTTGGAAGTGCGGCTGCTTCTCCAACAAAAACAGCCTCTCTCCGTGTTAAAGAAGGTAGTATTCTTATTAACCCAGACAAACTGTCAGGTAAAAAGCTTGAAACATGATTTTGATCGTTTGAATTGGTAAGTCTCAGAATAATCCACGAATTACATTGAGAAAGTACAGTACTTTCAACATCTGAAGGTCTTTGAGATACCAACATTAATCCAATACCATATTTTCGACCTTCTTTTGCTATTCTACGTATGGCAGATTGCGCTTCTTTATATTGGGCTTCTCCATGATTTGGCACATATCGATGTGCTTCTTCACAAATCAATAAAAGAGGATCTTTTTTTCTCTCTTTTTTATTTTGCCATAGTTTGTATTGAAATAATATTCGCGCAATAATCGCTGTTAATAACCCTGCGACTTCGTTGGGTAACCCTGAAATATCAATAATTCGAATATTATTGTCTTTCAGGTCACCTTTTAAACCAATAAACTGTGCAATAATACTGGCTATTGCAGGTGTTGTTGAAGAATATTCTTCGAATAAAAAGTTGAGTTGCGGATTAGTCTGTAAAACTCGAAGCTTTTTTAAAATACCTTCAATTTTTTGTCTCATTGAATCACTTGGAGCTAAATTATTTTTTTGATCTTTTTTACGTCCTTGAACTTTATCTATGTGATTGATGAATTCCTTTAATTTAAATGGGATGGGTTTATCTCGGTCAAAATTCAATCTATCCTCTTCTTGTTTTCCATCACATAAATCTGAAACAACACTTCCATTTGGGTCGTCACCAACTGATTTTATTATGCCAGCTTCAACCATTCGTGCGTAAGCTAATGCTTCATATACAATATTATTTTGTGATGTTGCTTCGTATTCAGTTTTACCGATTACTAAAGATCTGAATTCATCTCCTGTCATTAACCAATATGGCATAATTAACTCAGCACATTTTTCTTCCGAGCTAGAAGCCTCGCTATAAGCTTTATAAATTATTCCACGTTTGGAAAAAGGTTTAGCATATTCACCATGAGGATCAATAATAATAATTCGAGGATTTAATAATTTTTCATCATTTGTTTTATGTTCTAAGATCGAGTGAATTATCGCTGCTACAGTCCCTGATTTTCCAGATCCTGTAGACCCCAAAACAGCGCAATGATGTCCAAATAGTTTATTAATATTTGCACGACATTTTTGGTTTCCGCCAACATAAGTGCCAATAGAAACTATTGGACTCGTTTGTTTCTCCGCAAAGGACTCTTCAGCCCCTTTGTATAAACATTCTAACTCTTCATTTGTCATTAGATACGCTGCTTGTAACGGTAACGGGTAGGTTTCTACTCCTCGATTGAAATCTAATAATTCATTTTTAGAGTCCCAAATTCCTTGACCAAACAAATCTGCTTCAAGTATTCTCGAATCATCGGAAGGTGAAATGTCATTTTGCCCCATTTCCATTGCTATCTCAGAGCGCATTCTTAACATGCGAACATAAGCAAATAATACTTTTTTGCCAAAATGTATTTTGATTATAGTCGCCATTTGTCCAATCGAATAAACCCGCCCATTAAAAGAGCGGGTTAAATCAGTTAATTTTGAATCAAGCTCAACTTTTATGCTTGTTCCATTAACTTCAATAATTTTCCCTATTCGCAAATCATTTATTGCTTTAAAATTATGCATTTTCCCCTCTAGCTAATAAATTCTGTTAATCCTTGGAATGTCCACCAATTATAATCGCTTGATTTTTCACTCTCACAAATAAGAGTTTGATTTCCATTATAAAAACCTCTATTGGTAATGACAAATATCCTGCTATTAAAATCAGGGTGGTCTAACCATTTTCTCAAAATGTCTGGAAGCGAAAATGCTTTTGATTTCTCATCATATTTTTCTTCAACAAATAATAAGGCATTTGTCTTATTTCCTGAAAATTGTAAAGCTGCTTCGATTTCACTATTTATATGATCATCACCAAAGCTGTAGCCACATGAAATAAAAATATTATCATTAGAAACTTGAAGGTGTTCTCGAAATCCATTAAATAAAATCGAGAAAGGATCTTTTTGAGTTTCTATATATTTTGTCGCTTGCGGATAAATTAGAATATTTGACTCATCGGAAAGATATTTTGTTCCATAGCGACATCTTACTAGCCCAATATCTGCATCTTTGTACCAATCAATGGAACCATGTAATTTAAATAATTGATATTTATTAAATCCTTTCCCATTTTCGATGAACTCTTGGGGATTCCAAAAACCCATCGCACTTCCTGTAAATCCATCAACCACATCTTTTTTTTCTAAAACTAAAGCATCTTCCAGTAAAGTGTCGTAATTAACTGTAAAAAAGTTAATACACGTGCGATTTTCCAAGTTAGACCTCGAATAAAACAATTTCTGTAAAAAGTCTCTATGATATTTAATTTCTATAATAGGCTCATTAAAATTACCAACTTTATTATCTTTAAGCCCATAACGCATTATCTGTCCAATATTTGATACAATCTCTTTATACAACTCATCTAAATTCTTAGTTGTACATTCAAAGTCATCAATTTTAATGCTCTCTTTTTTGGAACGATCAATTAAGGCAAGTAAATCTCCAATATGACTTAAATAGTGCTCGATATGTGAACCATCAGGAAGACTCTTTTCTATTTCAAGAAATATTTTTTTATTCTCTGTTTCTATGATGATTTCTTTAATCTTTTTTGTTAATGGAATCATTAGGGGAATATTAGATTGACAACTTATTCCTGCACCAAAAAACCAATTTTGATAAGTACAATCGAGATGCTTTTGAATTTCTTCTTTTAATTCGTCAAATTGTTCCATTTAATACCCCAGTATCGTATTATTAGTCATACCTTTTCCAATATTTCCACACAAAAACACAATAGTCCCCATCTTTAATCCTTGGTACCTTTGAAGCGGTCAAATCAAACTGTGCATCAAAAAATTTATTCTGCATCTTTCCCCAATATTATTTTGCGTTCCTTAAGTGTTACTTGGTACAATTCAAAAACCAATTCATCAATTTTATTTTCAATTTCTTTTGTATCTATCTCTACATTTTTCTTTTTTGCGTTCAAAATTTCATTAACAAGTTCAACAAAATTTAATTGTTTTGATTCGTCACACATTTTTAATGGCAATTTCTTCACATAAGTAGTTTTAACTTGTGCAAATGTTCTTCCAGAGGACTCCTGCGATACATAGTTATACAAATAATTCATTAAAGATGAATTTACAATGGCAAGAACATATCTCAAATCAATGATTTCTCTATACTCACTCTTAGGAATTACCATATGAACCGTTTTATCTAGATAATTCCCATTTAAATCTATAGTTGCACATAGATTTGCAGATGTCTGCCTGTAGATTAACTTGGGACTCATTTTTAAATATTCTTTACTAAATCTAAATGTATCTATTTCATTATCTAAATATTCACAATAGTTGTGCTTAAGGTAATTTGTTGGTTTTGATAATGAGTATCTATTAATATCTCTGCCTTTCAAAAATGGCACATCGTTTTGATTTTTCTTCTCACCTTTATATAAAACACGACTACCAATTGATTTCCCATCTCTTTTCTTACCTTTACCTTTAGTCCAATAATTAAAACCAACATCTTTTATAAAGAACACCTCATCAAAAGCTTTAACGTTTTGCTGACCTTCAATTTTTTGTAAAACTAAATTAATAGATTTCAAAGCATTAGACTTCTGCCTGTTAGAATCTAAGATAACCATTTCGGTTTCAAATTTAAAATGTGGTTCAATTGCGTGCATTCTTTTTATTTCAAACTCTTGTTTAGAAACCACCTCTTTCTTAAAAAATATAATTGATACAAAAACCGTGGGATCTGCAAATACTCTTAAATTTTTGAAATCAACTATCTCAACAATTTTTGTGCTAGAAATTAATAAATTCCTTAGATCAACAAAATAATCTCCATTTTGATATGAGTTAGGGGTAATAAAGGACACCACCCCTTTTTTACTTATCATACTAAATGCACATTCAAGAAAGCTAACATAAATATCATTGTTTCTTTTAAAACTTTTATATCGCTTAAGATAAAGTCCCTTCTTTAAATCTTCATAAACTATCCCGTATGGTGGATTCCCAATCACATTATTAAATCCATCCTCAACACCAAACATAAAATCTGCATCAAAGAATTGACTTACATTTTCTGCATCAAAAGGGTGATAAGATCTCAGCTGTTTTTCTCTATCAGAATGGAACATATTACCAGTTTTTTTGTATCCAATAATTTTCTCATACTTTTTATGCCAATCTTCCTTGCTTTTTCTTGTGCGGGCATTGAAATATTTATCCCTTATCTCTATTAACTCACTATGGTTAATCGTATCGAAAAGCTCTTTTCCATCTTCCTTAATTAAAGGAATAAGGCTATTGGCACAGATAAATTTAAAATCTAAATTGGGCAAGGGTTCTATTTTCTTACTATCTGATTCCTCATCAACGATGATCGATAGCCACGCTCTCAAACGACAAATTTCAACCGCCATGGGTTCAATGTCTACACCAAACAGATTATTTTTAATAATATTAATTTTCTTTTTATACGAATCAAACGTATTATCTAACCTCTCATAAACAGTGAGCAAAAGATGGAGCATTCCCATCGGAAACGCACCAGATCCACATGCGGGATCTATTATTTTGATTTCATCAAGGGCTTTTAGAATGTCATACTTATACGGCTTCAGATCGCTACGGTAATTTCGTTGTTGGTCACGAAATTCATGAGGTTTGACATCTAATAAAAGTTCGATTCGCTGATCCCGGAGATCATCTTCTGAAATCTTCGTTTTAAGATATTCCCGCAAACTCTCCCGGCACATATAGTCAACAATTTCCCGAGGAGTATAAAAAGCCCCTTTAGCTTTTCTTGCTTGCTCTCCGGTCTCTTCTACTTGTTCTGCCAATAAATTTTCAAATATACGTCCCAACATCTCAGGATCAATAGCAACTTGCTGAAAAGTGCTTGTACTTTCATCTGTGGTAAAATTGTAATGTCTTAAAAACTGAAAGAATCTATCAAAATAATCTTTGGGAAAAGTTAGGGAAGGATTTTCAAACTTATCATTGTCTTTTATTTCAAATAACCCGCCATTTAAGAAAGGAGTTTTTACATCGACACCCTTTCCTCTTTCTTCAACAGAAGTATTAAATACTTTAAAGAATAATGTTTCTAATTTCTGGTGATAGTATTGATCGGCATCTATATCCCCCACTTGGAAATACTGCATGTCGGAATTGATAATGCCTTTTTTATTTAAAAACCAACAAAAAACAATCCTACCAATCAGCCTGTTCGTAAAATAAGCAGCATGTTTGTCATCAAAAATTTTAGCATCTTCCACCAAAAACTGCTTAAGTTCAACAAAGAAAGAGCTGATGCCCTTATAAAACGATTTATTTACCGGCTCAAGATCAAAACTCTTCCATAATATTTCATGAACCTGTGCCTTGTTGGAATAATCAAAATCAGTAAGCCACGCACTAAATATGTCCTGTTGAGTTACAGATAAAGCATCCTGCAATTCAACCGTGCGAATAACATAGTTTTTACTTAATACCACTAAAACTTTGTCCGCTTCTTCTGGAATGACAAAATCTATTCCAACATTCAAATTCCCATAAAAAGGTTCATCTTCAAAATTTGGCGTTAGGGCAACAAGCCAGCTAATCACTGACTTATTAAGCTTCTTCATCCAAAAACATTTCAGATCAATGTTTTGAGAATTATTTTCGGCTATCTTGTATGCTGCTCGTTTATCAGCAAACCCTTTTGCCACCATAAACCAGCTGGCATTAGATCGAATTTTACCTTGTGAATCATTAAAAGGTTTCCACGCATCTGACTTATTGATATTTAATAACGCTGTAACATTATTAATTACTATTTGCACTTGCTCATAAGACGGCTTCTTCCTGAGTGCTTGCAAGCTGTCATTAAGTGCATTTAATTGTTTAGGAATTTTAACTATTGTCTCTAACATAAAATAATACCTGTTTTACACCATGCAATTCTTTTTTATCTTCATCCTCAGATAAAGTTCGATTAGCAACCACCACTAATTCCCGTATTTGCTCTAAGCCCGGCTTATTATTTTTTTTGTCTCGCATAATAGAACGAATTAACTTCCGTATTTTCTGTTTATCAAGAACATTTGTGGTTTGAAAAGAAAGCCTAACATTCTCAATCTCATTTTCATCAAAATGATTTTCATACATAATTCTTAATATTTCCTTTTGTTGCGGAAGAGGCGCACCAACATCATCTTCACCAACATATGAATCAACTTTAGTAGCATTAGTTTCTAAAATTGAAACCTTATCAAGTGAAATATTATCTTTAACCCGTTTATTGTCATCTTTATCAGCCTTCAGCCACTCCAAAGCTTGTAATTGCGTTACAGCATGAAAATCCTGAAGATTTCGACTCATGGCCGCAAAAGCATGTCCTGATACCATCTCTTCCAATTCATACAATCTGTTTAATGTAAGCAACTCAGGACGCTCTCCTCCTTGATGCTTTGATTGAGGCATCAGTGCCCATTTACCTAATGCCATGTGATAAATATTTTTTCGATACACTTCTTCAATATCAGGATCATTATGAAAAACCTTCAAATCAGACACATAAACATCCTCTGAAAGAAGAAGATCCCCTTCCTGTTCAGCTTGCTCAATAGCCTCCATCCGCTTTTGTAGATCATCGCTATATACGTCTTTCCATGAATCCGTAAATTCAATTGGATTCTCTTCCTCATCCAACACTGGTGTATCTGTCCCGATAGTATTTCGAATTAAATTTATCTTACCTTCTAATCTATTGACCAAACGTAAATATTCTTCCAGCTGACTATCCGGCATTATGTTGTAAACATACACATTTGGATACTCAGTTCCAAGTCTGTTAATGCGACCATTACGTTGTATCATACGAACAGGATTCCAATGCAGATCATAATTAATTAAAATGCCACAATCCTGTAGATTTTGCCCTTCAGAAAGAATATCAGTAGAAACAAGGTAGTTTAACTCTTGTGTCCCTTCAGGCAAGTCATATTGTTTAGCTATCGGAGAAAATCTGCCTGAGAATTCTTCAGCTGATTTTCGGTTTTTCGATGAAATAAAACCTGTTGAGTTCAAATTTATTAGTTTTGTATATTTCGGCAACACACCCTCGAGATAGTTAATTGTGTCCGCATAATAAGAAAAGACCAACACCTTTGATCCCGCTGGCTGTTTTTGATGAATGTCTTCCAACAAATCAACAAAAGCCTTAAGTTTTGAATCATCCTCCTCTAAGATCGTAAGCTGCTGAGTTAAAACTTCCAAAAGTATACGTTCTTTCTTAAGATCATTTTTTATCGCATCAAGATTATATTTTTTCGCATCAACCTCATCCAACACATCCTCTTCTTCAAAAACAATATCATCCGGATCAACGTCCTCATCTCCAAGCCCCAAACGATCCTCGATGTTAGACAAATCCTTTAAACTTACTATCTTGCCAGCATCAAGACCTTTCTCAAAAACATCCAGCTTCCTCTTGTATGTTTCTACTGAAGAACGAACAGCGCTGACAGATGATTCCAATCTTTTTAAAAACATTGTTCTCAAAATCCCGTAAATGCTTATTTGTAGAAAAAGGGACTTCTTCTCTTCAGATGCAAGCCTTAACTCTCTTATTTGTTTTCTAGTTTTACCATAAAATTTTGTCTGATACATACGCCACCGATAAGGCAAAAACCCCAAAAGTAAAATTATCTGATGCACAAAATAAACAGGGGAAATCTTATCAATATGTTCTTTATCGATGCGCTCATTAATTTTATCAACCTGATCTAATGGATGTTTGAGACCCTTCGTCTTATCTACAATCATCGCTGTTGGAAGCAAATAAATGTCGTGAAGATTAATACCTTCCACGTTGAGATGTCGTATTTTATCAACAACTTCTTTTTTAAACCCGTACTTTTTTACTTCAGGAAAAACCTTAGGAAAACATTGCTCTTTACCATTAATTGTCAAATTTCCATATTCTTTTTGAATACCCTGCCGAGTTCTTCGCACAACAAAAGCCCGGAGAATAGGGGACATAATTTGACGGATATATTCGTAATCAATGCTTCCATCCCGTGACAAATCCTGATTCATTTTCTTCTTAAGATTTTCAATAGCTTGATTAAAATCTAACTGCACAGTTTGCTTCTGCTTCTTATCAACCGCCGTTACCTTGAATATTTTTGCCTCACCTCTTGTCCCCAATAATATCTGGTTAGTAATATCATTCAGCTGATTATTAATAGGCGTAGCGGTAAGAAGCAATACATGCGCCTTTGAATTATTCCGAATCCAGTTAACAATCTGCTCAAATCTCTTGCCAGCACGATTTTTTAAATTATGAGATTCGTCAATTACAAATAAAGAAACACTAGCAATATGATCCAACTTTTGCTTTGATTCAAGTTCCCTAGGATTTTGCAGAGTAACAGGAGTTAAATTAAGAACACCTTGCGTTGTTAACTCTTTTGTCCATTGATCCTTCAAAGACTTCGGACATATCACTTCAACCCTTCTGATTCCCCCTTCACCCGTTATGTACTGCTTAATAACTTCAATAGCTGTGTAGGTTTTTCCAAGCCCAACCGAATCTGAAAGCATCGCTACTTTATACTTACGCAATCTGCGTAATAAAGCGTGAACATTCTTAACTTGAAAAGCTAAAAGCTCATGTGTCCCTTTAAGCGAATCATCCAAATCCTCTTCTTCAAGTTCCTCTTTATATAATTCATACAGCGTTCTGATATATGTTTCATAAGGGCTAAATAAAACATCACCAACGGGAGATTGCTCTAAAAGCTGAGTGAAAGAACCATTCCAATCCTCTGTTTTCTCATCATCCCAAAGCCGATCAAACCAATACAAATGGCCGACTTCTTGTTCTTTTGTTTTTGGTGAGAATGTGACAATACGATGATCTGATTCAAGCGCATTTAACTCTGTATTATGCGTTAGGCCATTCTTGGTAAAATTGGATGATCCAATAATACCAATTGCCTTATCGGAATCA
Organism: Candidatus Omnitrophota bacterium; assembly: GCA_023143685.1. Classification (GTDB taxonomy): domain Bacteria; phylum Omnitrophota; class Gorgyraeia; order Zapsychrales; family JANLHA01; genus JAGLHE01. The sequence continues at coordinate 11,376 of JAGLHE010000186.1, read as the reverse complement.
TAGCTTCCAAAAACATAGCACTTTGCGTGCAAAAATGCTCGACGATAAACTTTAATTTCCAAAATGCCATCAGCAATAAAGCGCTTAATTTCCTGAACTAATAATTTCAAGTCTTGCGTTGGCTGAAGTCGCTCCAAATCATAAAAAAAATCTTTATCCGGATAGTCCGGTTCAGGCTCAAGAACTTGATGCCGTGGGATCAACGGCTCTCTACCGATCAGCAATCGAATCTTTTTATAGCTGCTAAGTTTATCAATAATCAGCTTGGTTCCTAATAGGTCCCAATAGCCCGTGGCAATAGAAACCGTTTCATATTCAGGTAAAGCAGTATTTAAAACATCAATAAGTTTTCGTCGCTGATTATCAATGATTTTTGGCAATAAACTCATCTCGTTTTTTATCCTCTTTTAATTTGCACCCAAAACAAAAAAACCCGAGCGCTAATTTATAGCTTTCCCGGGGTAATAATAAATATTACTTTTAACATTAAATTTGATTCATCGAACCTCTTAAACATATATGCCTTTCAAGCACAGCATTGGAAAAACTTCGATATTTTAGCACTAATTCACTATTTTGACAAACTCTCTCTGTCTTTATTAACACTCTACTAACTTGCTATCTGCCGAATTGTATGGCTATATAGGAGTACGAACATCTGCAATTAGTTGAAAATAAAGGGGTTTTGACCATGAATAAAGAACTTAACGCAAAAATATTCGAATTAATCGAGAAACATGACCCCATAAACAACCGGAATCTATATCCAACGCGATCCGACCCCAAAAGCTCGGCTCGGGACTTTCGCCTACCAATTCCCGGGACAACGGTACATAAAGAGTACAAGGATAAAAAACACACAATATTAGTGCTAAAAGACGGATTTGAACATGAAAATAAACGATATAAATCCTTATCCGCCATTGCCAAAAAGATCACCGGAAGCCACTGGAATGGCTATGGATTCTTTGGATTGGAAAAACGATGAATACGGAACCAGACAAAAAAACAATTAGATGCGCAATTTATACCCGCAAATCTACCCAGGAAGGACTTGATCGAGATTTCACAACTCTAGACGCCCAACGCGAATCCGCCGAAAGCTACATAGCCAGCCAGAAATCTCAAGGATGGATTACCTTGCCTGAAAAATACGACGATGGAGGTTTTACAGGAGCCAATATTGACCGACCGGCCTTACAACGCCTCCTAAAAGATATCACATCCGGCAAAGTCGACTGTGCAGTTGTTTACAAAGTTGACCGCCTTTCCCGATCGCTTCTGGACTTTACCCGGCTGCTCGAGCTTTTTGACAAACACAATGTTACCTTTGTTTCAGTAACTCAGCACTTTAACACCAACAGTTCTATGGGACGGTTAACACTCAATATCCTTCTGTCTTTTGCCCAGTTTGAACGCGAAATGATCAGCGAACGTACCGCCGATAAAATCGGTGCGTCCCGGCGCAAAGGCAAATACACCGGAGGCCGTCCTGCCCTTGGGTTTGATGTGAACAAAGAAAACCACACGCTTATCACCAATCCCAAAGAAGCAGAATTAGTCCAGTATATTTTTGATCTTTACATCAGAGAACAATCTTTGTTAAAAGTGGCTGAAATTGTTAACGCCGAAGGATACCGCACAAAACAAATCAAACAAAAAACTGGAAAAACCTCCGGAGGCAAATTATTCAAGAACACCACCGTGCAATGGATCATAAAAAACGTCCATTACATAGGGAAGGTCTCTCACAAAAACGAAATTTACGACGGAGAACATAACGCGATCATTTCAGAAGAAGTCTTTAACAAAGCTCACTCCGTCCTTAAAGAAAACACCCGCCTTAGAAGCTCACCCAAGAGAAGAAAACATCTTGGCCTTTTGTCCCACATTCTCTACTGCCATCCGTGCAACAAAAAGATGCTTTATACCTACACCCGAAAAAAGACCCGCCAATACAAGTACTATATCTGCCAAACGGCAACAAAGCACGGATACAAACACTGTCCAACCAAGATGATCGCGGCCCATCATATTGAGAATCCAGTCATTGCAGCGATTGATATCCCTAGATGGGACACCCTTCTTTTTGAAGAACAACGTCAAAAAATCATGGAGCTCATCCAAAAGGTGGAAGTCGACAGAGAAAGCGAGATCCTGCTCGTTCATCTAACAGATGGCACCAATATACGCCTCAAAATGCAGTCGATTAATCCGCCCAATCCCAAAAAAGAGTTCGCCGGTCTTCCGGCTCTAAGACAACTCTTGCTTTTAGCCCATCAAATTCAAGGATTCCTCGATTCCGGCAAGGCCGCGAATCTAAAAGAGATATCCGAATGGACCGGACTCTCTCATTCCAGAATATGCCAAGTGATGAATTTCCTCAACCTATGTCCAACAATCCAAGAGGATATCGTCCTCAACGATGATGAAACTCTCCGCAAAATTCCTGAATACAAAACCCGTCCCATCTGCAAAGAACCCGATCCGCAGATCCAACAATCCATATGGCAAAAACTTATAGCCCATTAACTAGAGAGTTTACGCAGGATTAACGGCTTTCCTAGTAAATCAACCGCAACACAAACCAAATCGAGTTCATTTCTGCAAAGATACATTGATATGTCTTTACTAGCCGCGCTTAACTAGCGAGCCATTGTGAGAGAATATGGAGGGATTCTTGAACACATGAGGAAAGCAAGACAGGTTGGTTTTGTTAATCACCCCAGATTGCTTTTACTGCCGCAGATCATTCTTCTAACAAAGCCCTAACCTTTTGAAACGTAAACACATAAAAAATCCCTGATCACATTAAGCAATCAAGGATTTTTTACTTTCCCGGGCTTTTAATAACTACTGCCAGGGGACTGAAGCTTTTTCTAAATAATCCTGTTAATGTAAGCTTCATTTCTCAGAATAAATTCTAAGAAGAATATTTGGTAGCCCCAACCGGATTCGAACCATGCTGGTCAGGGATAGAATCACCCTCTCTGAATCGACTTTGCTATTTTTATTCACATTTTATCAATTTCAACGCACAACTTCAAATCTTGAGAGAAATTTATCATCTCGGATACTATACACCAGTGCTGAAAACACCGATTTTGCAAATTTCCTAAGCAAAAACATGAAAATTCGAATTGACAGTTCGGATTTTCATGGTATAGTTAGAACATGGAAATCATTCGTAAAAAAGAGCTCTCCTTTATTAAAAACCGATTCAAAAGCATCCCGATCATCGGCATCCTCGGACCTCGCCAATGTGGAAAAACAACGCTTGCAAAGCAATTCTGTACAAAAATTCCTAAAAAAGAAATTCATTTTTTTGATCTCGAGAATCCTAATGACTTTTCAGCACTCAGCAATCCAATGGCCGCACTTGAAGACATGCCTGGGTATGTCATCATTGATGAAATTCAACGCATGCCGGATTTATTCCCTATTCTACGAGTTTTGGCTGATCAAAATAAAAAAACACGCTATCTTCTTCTGGGTAGCGCTTCTCCCGATTTATTAAAAAACAGCTCGGAAACACTGGCAGGACGGATCAGCTATCTACAAATAAGCGGCTTTGATATAGAATACGCAGGCCCTGATCAATCCCAAAAGTTGTGGATTCGAGGTGGTTTTCCGAGGTCTTTTCTAGCAAAAAGTGAATCAGAGTCATTCCAATGGCGACAGGATTTTATCTCAACATTTCTCGAAAGAGACATCCCGGCCCTGGGCTTTAACATTCCACCACAGACATTACGGCGATTTTGGATGATGCTGGCCCATTATCACGGGCAGACATTTAATGCGTCTGAATTAGGAAAAAATTTAGGGGTGTCCGATCATACAGCAAAAAAATATCTGGATATTCTTACACAAACATATGTCATTCGCCAGCTCTATCCATGGATTAACAATACTAAAAAACGGGTCGTCAAGACACCCAAAATTTATTTCCGAGATACGGGACTCCTGCATGCGATACTGCAATTGAAAAATAAACACGATGTCCTAGGGCACCCAAAACTTGGCGCATCATGGGAAGGCTTCGCCCTGGAACAATTTATTTTAAAGAAAGGCCTTCGCCCCGAAGAGGTTTTCTTCTGGTCAATCCATTCTTCAGCGGAGATTGATCTAGTTTATTTTGAAAACGGCCAAATGCACGGAGTGGAAGTCAAATATTCCGATACTCCCAAAATCACATCCTCGATGAAAACAGCGATAACAGATTTGGGTCTAAAAAGCGTCACTATTCTGTACCCGGGCAAAAAATCTTTTAAATTAGCTCCTAAAATCTTTGCATCCCCCATATAAAAACCTGTAGCAAGAATTAAACCTATTTTTAATTTCAACAATCACTTACTAGAGAATTCTTGCAATATTTAAGCAAAATCCTAGTAAATAAAACTCCGCATCCGTCGGGGAGTTTCGTCTAATTGAATATTTTGATTAATAAGCATTTACTAAAAGCCAATTATGAGAGAAATCTCAAAGATTATGAATTTAATGGTAGTCCCGATGGAAATCCAATTTTGAATCACTAAAAACCATGCCCATTATCGAAAATCCTGTCAGAAACATCGCCCTAACCTTTTGAAACGTAAACACATAAAAAACCCCTGATCACATTAAGCAATCAAGGATTTTTTACTTTCCCGGGCTTTTAATAACTACTGCCCGGGGACTGAAGCTTTTTCTAAATAATCCTGTTAATGTAAGCTTCATTTCTCAGAATAAATTCTAAGAAGAATATTTGGTAGCCCCAACCGGATTCGAACCATGCCTATGAGGTATAGAATCGGCCTCTCTAATCAAATATCGCTGTTTTTATTACAATTTTATAGCTTCCGACACAATTTCTCATATGAAAAGAGCAGTTTCTCAACGTGCATGACAGATACAAGGCGATAACTCACGATCTTTCCCGTTCTAGGCACAAAACCATGATAATCCGAATTCGTTGTTCGAATTATCATGGTTTCTCAACCTTTATGCCAAGCTTCAAACATTCGCACAAGAGGATTTTCCCAGTTAAAACAGGTGTCCTTGCCTAAAAGCCCTTTAAAAACCTCCATACATTTATCGTCCATACGCACATATTCCTGAAGCAAGTTTACAACATCATACATAAGCCCACTGACAATGCCGTTTGAATCATCAACTCCACCCATACATAATTTTTTATCTAACCGCAAAAGCAACTTAACTAATATTTTTGCCGTTTCTTGATTTATAGGCAAATCAGAAACTATCGCCGACAGCATCCTGCACCCCTCCGACAATGAATCCTGATTCCGAAACCACGTGCTCGAAGGCCCGGAATAAGGCTTAATACAACGCATCGCCGCAGAAATAGATTTCTGAACACCGGACAATTCTTCTTTGCTCATACCCGCGAGCCGCCCGCTGCATCTTACTCCCACACTAAACTGTTTATCCTCCTCTTTTAAAGGATGACCATTCATAACGATATATAACGACACGGCGACAATATGCTTACACAAAACATCTCGTTGCCCTAAATAGCAGGTACAGTCACCTCTCTTAAAATCTTTTAAAGACACACTGACATCATATCTTTTTGTTCCAAAGACGACCGCATAGCAATAGCCGCCGGATTCTGAAATCTCTGTCACCTTACCACTCTCATACAACGCCGTTGCCCGTTCAAACGTCGGAGGATCAACAGTAAATTTAATTTTCTTTAAGTCGTAGGCTGGTAACATAATATTAAACTATCCGGGTCATAAACTTTTCACACCTATGGATTGATCAAATCCCGATAACGAGAATTTAACACATAATACGCATTTTTATCCCCCGTCCCTTTACGCTCAACCAACCCCATAGCAATCCATCTACGAATGAGATCCCGAGCCGAACGGTCTTTAATCCTAAACAACCTGCCGACATCCTTTGTCTTCAATTGCGCTTCCTTCTTAAAGAATTGCAAAAGCTTCCTTTCTCTGGCCCCGATATTTTCAAGCAACTCAATGTTCTGATGCGGAGTCTCTAAATGAATTTTTTTGTCGACCGCCATAGCCTTGTTTTTGACTTCTTCAAAGACGACGGCCACCCCATAGATAAAATACTCTAACCAAGATGTAATATCTGATTGAGGACGATCATAATAGTTAGGGCCTTGGCAATTGTGTAATTCTTTATAATATCTGGACCTGTCTTCAGAATAAAACTCCTCCAAAGAAATGAATTGCTTTAAATCATAATGAGCATGATACAGAATATAGGTTGCTAACGCGCGCGCCGTCCGTCCATTCCCATCCATAAAAGGGTGAATCGTTACAAACTGATAGTGCGCAACTGCCGCTTTGATAACCGGGTGGATGTCTTTCTCCCGATTAAGCCATCCGACAAGACTTTGCATTAATGGGCCAACATCTTTCACTTCAGGAGGCATATAAACAAGACCCTTCGTTGAAGAATCCATAACAACATTTTGGGCTTCCCTGTAATGCCCGCGCAGCTTACCTTTAAAAATTCCTTTTAAATTTATCGAATGGATTTCCTGGATTAATTTTTCCGTAACCGGCTGCTTTTGCTTGGCCGATTTTAAAATAAATTCCAGGCAATCATAATAATTCAAAACTTCCTTTTTATCCCGCTCCCTAGCGACAACATCCTGACCATCTAATAATTTTTTTGTTTGCGCCATTGTGAGGGCATTCCCCTCGATCTTTGTGGAATAATGTGTTGATTTAAGAAAGGCCTCCTTGCGGAATTTGAGTTCAAGATCAAAAGGCAACTGAAGGCCTTCCACAGCCTCTTTAGCTTTTTCAATGCTCGTAAGGTATTTAACAATTTTTGATGAGACCCTAAATTGGGGATTATATTGTTCCACTTTACCTCCTTAATTGTGCCGGCAAGCCGCCGCTAAACCACCGCTAAATTATAGGGCTATTTTCACTAAAAAGCAATACATTTCACCCATCATCAAAATTTAACAAAGACAATTACCATCTATTAACCAGAGAATTATCACACACTGCGGAAGCTTTTCTAGTTAATGCTTTATGCCGTCCGTTAGGAAAAAACAGATTTCTTTTCTATTTTGATAAATAAGCATTAACTAAGCATCGATTGTGAGAGAATATGGAGGGATTCGTGAACACGTGAGGAAAGCGAGACAGGTTGGTTTTGTTAATTACCCCAGATTGCTTTTACTGCCGCAGATCATTCTTCTAACAAAGCCCTAGCCTTTTGAAACGTAACCACATAAAAAATCCCTGATCACATTAAGCAATCAAGGATTTTTTACTTTCTCAGAATAAATTCTAAGAAGAATATTTGGTAGCCCCAACCGGATTCGAACCGGTGTTCCATGGCTGAGAACCATGTGTCCTGACCTGGCTAGACGATGGGGCCAAAAAAAACGCGGAGTTCGGGGTACAAGACATGAAAAGTATTTTTTCGTACTTCAAACTTTACCCTCATACCATATCATATAACCTCAAAATCTTACCATATTTCCTCTAGCCGTCAATAAGAATTATCCCCTCCCGAAAACCCTCTCCCGAAAACACCAAACCACAGGAACAACAAGATTTCCCAAAGAACATAGGCGTTTCTTTAATAATTATGCTATATTTTAATATATTATTATTCAAGACAAAGGAATTTCCATGGCCACCCTTGTTGGCATTGGCTTTAGCCAGGATACCGACCCGGTAACAGCCGCAAAAACAGCTGCCCGGGAAGCACAAAACAACCTTAACCAAGAGCGTATCGACTTTGTTCTCTTCTTTCACACATCTCACTACAACCCGGAAGATATTCTCCCTTCGCTCTACGACTCATTCAACACACCAAAAATTATAGGTTCTTCTTCTGCCGGTATCATTTTGCCCCACCGCGTTGAAACACGTGGTGTTGGCGCTATCGCCATTAATTCCGATGATATCAAATTTGAAGATGGCCATGTTACCCACCTTGATCTTCAAGACGGATTCTCTGCCGGAGAAGCCCTTGTTAAAGAATGCCTTACAGAATTTGGATCACAAAACCGTAAAGCTCTTCTCTTTTTTATCGACGGCCTGTATAAATACACCACACAATTTACCCGCGGTGTTAAAAAGGCCACTCAAGCATCTTTCCCGATTGTCGGGGCCGGAAGCTCAGACGCCTTTCACTTTGAAAAAACTTTTCAACATTTTCACAACAAATCTTTTACCCAAAGCGCTGTAGGAATTCTTATCGGTGGCCACGTAACCGTTACCACAAGCTGCCATCACGGATGGCGTCCATTAGGAAAACCACGAACAATAACAAAAAGTGAAAACAATATCATTAACACAATTGATGGAAAACCGGCCTTCTCAATCTATGAAGAATTCTTTGACCAAGACGCTTCGTCTCTAAAAACAAATCCTTTGGGGCCTCTCAGCGCGCGATACCCGCTAGGAATCAAACTAAACGGTTCCAACCAATATCTACTGCGAAATATAACAAGTGTTCTTGACGACGGGAGTTTAGTCTGTCAAGATAGTGTGTTGCCAAACGCTGAAGTACACATGATGATTGGCGATACAGATTCTCTCTTGCAAGCAACTAAAAAAGCAGCAAAAGAACTCAAAGAAAATCTCAGTAAAAACCCTCCCTACCTTATCATCATACTGGAATCGTTAGCTCGATATAAGGTTTTAGGGAGAAAGGCCAAAAAGGAAATAAATATTATCAAGGATATCCTTGGAGAAACCGTTCCTGTTTTTGGGATGTATAGTCATGGCGAGACATCTTTTGACATAACCTCGCCAGATCCTGCGCAGGAACATTTGCGTAACGCCTCAATGTCGCTATTAGCTTTTAGTTAAAAAGACTTCGGGGTTATGTCGCGAACCTGAGAAGAAATCATGGAATCTGTTTTACAAAATTCATGGCAAAACATATATCTTTTTATCGGCATCGCCTTTTTATTATTTATCGGAGTCCTTTCCTTCTTCTTGATTGACCGTGCGGATAAAGTCAAAACACTAAGCGATTCTCTTTCCAAACTCAGACAATCTTTCAACGATTTAGATGAACAAGCAAAATTAATTATTAAAACAGATCTGGAGTTAAATAAAACACAGGAAGAGTTGGACAAACGCCTTAACGGATTAGACGCGCTACAAAAAACCTCCCGTCTCATCAGCACAACCCTGGATGAAACTGAGATATTCGAAAGGCTCAACCAGCCTCTTTTGACAGAACTTGGATTTGAAAAATATCTTTTAGCAACGTTCACTCCGAACGGAAAACTACACGCCCGTCTTGCGTCCGGGTTTACTCCGGAAAAGACTACCGCCATCATAGAAAAACTTTCAAGAAATATCAATATCGCATCCTTGTTAGAAGGCGTCCCCCTATTATCGTCCCTGAAAACATCGCAAGAGCTTAAAAACACTTTCACAGAATTATTTCAAGTTCACCACTTCATCCTTGTTCCGATCCTGGCCCAAAAACAAATGCTAGGAATCCTTTTTGCCGGGAACCATTCTGATGCCTTTGCTATCACCGAGGGAGATGAAGAACTTGTTTCCATCCTGGCCGACCAAGTCAGCCAAAGCGTTGAAAATGCCCGCCTCTTCGAACAAGTTTACATTGCCAAACAAGGTATGGAGATGAAAGTGCAACAACGCACCCAACAACTTTCCAGCGCCCTCGAAGAAGTCAAAAAAATCAGCAAAATGAAATCGGAATTTATTTCGGCAGTATCACACGAATTGCGAACGCCATTAACGTCTATCAAGGGATATGCCGCAATCCTGATTACAGGAAAAGTAGGCAACATCCCGGACAAAGTAAAAGAGCGCTTAAAAAAAATTAATAAACATTCCGACAGCCTTGTTCAATTAATCAACAACCTTCTGGATATTGCCCGCATTGAATCAGGCCACGCTGAGATGAAATTTGCCCCGCATGATGTTTATTCTCTTGTTGAAAATGTTGAAGACATCCTGGCTCCGCAAATGAAAGAAAAAAACATTAATTTCGCAAGTGACATTGATTCAAATCTTCCTGAACTTTTTATTGATAAAAATCAGATAGGACGCATTTTCATCAATCTTGTCAGCAATGCTATTAAGTTTACACCCGAACACGGCAAAATCACCATCAAGGCGCAACTCGACAAAGAACAAGCATTAATTTCTGTTAGCGATACAGGGATCGGGATTAAAGAAGAAGACGCTGAAAAACTTTTTAACGAATTTTATCGTGTCGACAACGAAATAAACCAGCATGTTAAAGGGACCGGCTTGGGATTAGCTCTGGCAAAGAAAATTGTCGAGGCGCACCAGGGAAAAATGTGGCTTACAAGCAAAGTCCGCGAAGGAACAACTTTCTTTTTCACGCTTCCCACAAAGAACCCTGAAAGCCTTCCTTCAGAAACATAAAGTACTTAAATATTGAATGAGATTTTAATTTCTCCTACAGCTTAAGGAGCCTGCAATGCAAAAACAAAAAATCTTAACAATTGATGACGACACTGATATCCTCGATGTTCTTGACCTGACATTATCTGAAGAATTTGAAATTTTTCAAGCGTCTAACGGACAAGAAGGGTTACAGCTCATCCAGAACAAAAGTCCTGACCTGATCGTTTGTGACTGTGTAATGCCGGTAATGAACGGCCGGGAATTCTGTAAAGCCGTAAAAAAAGACCTGCTCTTGCAACATATCCCGATCATCATGCTTACCGGAAAAGGTGAAGTCAAAGACATGGTTGGAGGCATTAATGACGGCGCGGATGATTACCTTGTCAAGCCATTCGAACCTGATGCCCTTTTAGCGCGTATCCGCATGGTGCTTCGTCGAACGGTGCGCAGCCTGGATGCCAACCCCTTAACACATCTTCCGGGGAACACATCTATCATGGAAGAATTCCAAAAAGCCATTGACGCCAAAACCTCATTTGCTGTTGGCTATGCGGATCTCAATAAATTTAAAATCTACAACGACAAATACGGATTTGAAAAAGGAGATGAAGTCATTCGTGAAGTTGCCAGGCTCTTAATTCGAGTTGTTCACGCCACAGCCGGAACAGATGCCTTTATCGGACACGTCGGAGGTGATGACTTTATTTTTATTACTGACGACGCTGTCATAGACAGGGTCTGTCAAAATATTATCGACGAACTCGACCTTATCGTTCCCAGGTTCTACAACGAAGAAGACCTCAACGCTGGTTATGTCGTCGGAAAAGATCGTTTGGGAAACGAAATAAAAACCAGCCTGCTGTCTATTTCCATCGGGATTGTCAGCAACGCATCTCAAGCGATTACACACGTTGCTCAAGTAGGCGAGATCGGCGCGGAACTTAAAAAATACGCCAAAAGTTTTCATAAAAACATTTTTGTGCGGGATAAAAGAAAAGATTAAATTCTTTTT
>JAGLHE010000185.1 GCA_023143685.1 Candidatus Omnitrophota bacterium | reverse complement strand
AGCTTCCTCCTCCAGGCGAAGCACCACCGCCACTTTTGGCGCATCCATTCGTGTCGGGCGTGTAACATGTTTTCGTATAAGGATTGTTAGTCTCAGACCCGGATGGGAATGGACACCCTGTTGGCTTTCCCATATTTTGACACTTGCTAGAGTCGCCGGGACACACTGCACCTGGTCCCCCACTACTATTTTTACAATTTAAAGTACTTCCATACGGTTCAGAAGTTTCTTTTAACAATTGACTTACGCCGATAAGTACCGCAGCTGCGAAGAATAACATCCCACAGACTTTATCACAGTTAGCCTGACCCTTTTTATCTTTCATTGACATTTTGAGTAAACATAATAACAAGCACAGTCCCAAACATGATAGACCGATTATTGTAAGTATTTCGCGAGTTTTCATTATTTATTAATAACGAAAAAAGATCTTTTTCTTAAAATATTTATATTGTCACAAGATCAGCCTGGGCCCCGAAGTGCGCCGGTGTTTGTTGTTGACATTTGTGGTTTTGGTGGTGATCCATTTTTTTCATGTGCTTATGTTCTTTTTCCGCTGGTAACGTATAAACACCGAATTCGCCTAATCCACCTTGGCCAACACCTGTAATGTAATTAGGCCACGACATTTTTTCTGTCTCGCCAAGTAGTTGACTGACAGCAAGTAAAACTACTGAGACAAAGAACAGCATTCCACAGGCTTTATCACAGTCCATCTTTTTCTTTGGGTTTTTAGTCATAGATTTTCCCAATCCGACTAACAGACATAGACCCAAAACACTCAGAGCTATAATTGTAAGAATTTCACGAGTTTGCATTTATTGAAAGAGAAAAAAAAATGACGCAAAAAAGCCCCGAATCTACTAAATTGTAGATTCGGGGCTTTTTCATACGTACTAATCATTCATTCTTTCCATGGACCAGACGGAGGACTTCCAGTTGACGGAAGATATTCTAAAATATTTTGAACTACGTCACCGGGTAAGTTGCGTCTCCAACCTGTAATAGCAAATGTGAGTTTTTGCGAGTTGTATTTTTGTTTCCAAAAATCATGAATCTCAAAAAGAGTTTTATCCAGAAAAATGGCTTGTCGGTATATTACCGAATTCATAATAGCCGCGTCTCTTTTTTGTAATTCTAATAGTTCTTTCATTGTAAACTCGGATCGTGTTTTTTGTCGTTCACGATGTCTCCACCCCAATTGATGATTTTGTTCCCTGGTTCTCCAAAAATACTTGTGTGAAATGTGAACAAGTGAGGGAAAATTTATACTTTTAAAATCGTTGTTTGGTGCTTCTGCCATACTCGATTTATTACAAGTCGATGTAAAAAATCAATTTAACGCAAAAAAGCCCCTCATATGCAACCATTATCAGGTGCATATGAGGGGCTTTTTTGGTTTTTTTTGTACTTTATACTTTTAATAAGTGTAAAGTGCTTAGTGCTTAGTGCTTAGTTTTCATCGACTAGATCATCAAGCTCGTCAAGAATGTCGTCCGGGTCCTGAGCAGTCGTAACAACTGGATCAGGCGATTTCGTCTTCTTCACCCTGGTTTTTCGCTGTTTCTTTGGCGCTTTTGGCGCTTTCGTCTTCTTCGTGGAAGGCGCCTTGACAGGTGTTGTTGGTGTTTTACCAAGAGCGGCTTGTTTTCGTCGCTCGTTTTCCTCGTCTGCCATCTTCTTGTACTTGGCTTTTTCGCTGTCACCCATTGTTTTCCAAGCCGCGCTGCACAGTTTTGCCAGCTCTGAGAAAGATGCTGCCGGGTGCGTGTTGACAAGAACGGTTTTCTTGTGTGCATCGCAAAAGATCACATATGTATTTGTGCGCTTGTAAGCATTAGCTTTTGGTGCCGGCTTGGGACCTTTGATTTTGACTTCCTTGCTCGCCTTTTCGATGATCGATTCAAGGTTGTCGGCGGTCAAAAAGACCGCGATGTCAAAGTCTGACTCGTCTTTAGTCTCGTTATATTGGTTAACAATAGCATCGATGATATTCTTTTGAAGGGTTTTACCCATAGTTCGCAATATTTTGTCCATCTCCGATTAATATAAGATTAATCGGAGAAAATCAATTTGAGAAAGATTTCCTTCCAGGTGGTGTGCAGCCCCTACCGCGCCACACACAGTGAGAACCACCATTTTTAGTTTTTTTGTTCTCTCCTTTTTATAATTTAACATGTAAGTTCTTTTAGGTTTTCGCAATACTGGCGCCATTGGTTCTCATTTATATTCCAACGGTAATTCCAACGGCAACCTATTTTCCAAAATTGTTCTATTTTTTTTTCTTTTTTAGCTTTCTCCGTGTCTTCTTCACTTTGCCAATAACATCTACATGGAAAGGCTGTAATTTTCTTAACCCTCACTCGAGGAGCCCATTTCACACGGCGCGTGACATCTTCTCTCAGAGTTACTGCTACAATTCCCGGTTCTTTTGTTGAAATCGTAAAGCGCTCCTTTTTCTCTTCTTCACTTTCACACTCGCTATCAATTTCATCGTCGCTTTCTACTTCCTGAGTAATTGGACTCGCCGATCGATGGTTTAACGCCATTTACTGCCTAGAAGCGGCGATGTGGCGAAGAAATCGTTTCTTCGCCAGCTTTTTGAGACCCAGTGAGGCAAAGTCCTCATCGTCAAGATCATTGAGATCTTCGACGGACTCGGCGCCAAGCTCGATGAGTTGTGGCAAGATCTGCGTCCACTTGAACTCCGTGCAAAAGCGTGTAAGATCGCTGACATGGGTTGCCACAACGACTGGCTTGGCTTTTGCCGCGGCGACTGGCTTG
>JAGLHE010000184.1 GCA_023143685.1 Candidatus Omnitrophota bacterium | reverse complement strand
TCCCGGGTGTTTTTCGCCGGAACATTTGAGACCGTAATGTGCGGCAAGCTTAACGGCAAATTGTCATACCCGACAACACGGGCAACTTCTTCAACAACATCAACAGCCTGATGAATATCATTACGAAACGTTGGCGGTGTAACCTTTAGTATCTGGGGCCTGTCCCCGGGCAGGGGCTGGCCCTTTTTGCTAACAACATCAAACTCAAGTTTCTTTAAAATGGTTTTACACTGTGTTGTTGTCAGCGCCGCGCCCAGCAATCCGTTAATTTGCGCAAGGCTGACCGTAACCGCTTTGCCAACTTTTTTCTTTTTTGCTAAACAAAGGTCTTGCCTCTGTTCAATCTCGCCCCCTGCAAGTTCTTGAATTAACGCGATCGCGCGCGTACATCCATTCTCAACCATCTGAAAATCCACCCCACGCTCAAACCGGTACGAAGAGTCACTGGACAACCCTGATTTGCGTGCTGCCCTGCGGATCAGGACCGGATCGAAATACGCGCTTTCCAAAAGAATATTTTTTGTCTTACCCGTCACCTCTGTCTCTTGGCCGCCCATCACCCCTGCAATCGCGACAGGCCGCTTTGCGTCCGCAATTACCAGGACCGAAGGGTCTAGTTCACGCAACTCCCCGTCTATCGTAATAATGGTCTCGCCTTTTTTTGCGCGGCGTACAATAATCTTTCCACCCTCTAATTTGTCGTAATCAAAAGCATGTAGGGGTTGGCCGGTTTCCATCAAACAAAAATTAGTAATATCAACAATATTGTTGATCGGACGAAGGCCGATTGCAGCCAAACGTTGTTGCATGGCCTGCGGCGCTTTGGCTACTTTCACGTCTTTAATAACAGTTCCAATGTATCGGGTGCACCCTTCTTTATCTACAATCTCAACCGGGCACTTTTCTTTTGGATATTTTATTTCAGGCAAGCTCGGCTTCTTCACCGTTTTATTTAAAATCGCGGATACTTCTCTGGCCATGCCAAGCATATTCAAACAGTCCGGCCGGTTAGGCGTAATCTCCAGTTCAAGAACCGTATCTCCGGCAACTGTTTCGGTTTTTTCAACCTCTAATCCTGCCATGGTCAATTTATGAATAAGCCGGTCAACCGGAACCCCGGTTTTAATGTAATCATTAAGCCATGTAATACTGATCTTCATCTGCGTCCTTTCAAAATTGCTTCAAGAACCGGATATCGTTTTCGTAAAAAATCCGGATGTCGTGGATCCCATGCTTAAGCATGGCCATCCGTTCAACCCCCATCCCGAACGCGAGGCCGGTGTACTTCCCTTTTTTGTACCCTACCGCTTCAAAAACATGAGGATGAACCATACCGCACCCTAAAATTTCAAGCCATCCATTACGGCCGCACACCGAACATCCCTTGCCGCCACAAATGTAGCATGAAATATCCACCTCTGCCGATGGTTCAGTAAACGGGAAAAAGTGAGGACGAAACCGCATCTTGATATCTTTGCCAAAAAGACGTTTACAAAATTCCGTTAACAAGCCCTTTAAATCTGAAAATTTTACATCCTTGTCAACCAGCAACCCCTCGATCTGATGAAACATAAACGAATGGCTCGCGTCCACAGCATCCGGCCGATACACCTTGCCCGGAATCACAACTGCCAACGGAGGTTCAAATTCTTTCATAATATGAATCTGGCCGGGAGAGGTGTGGCTACGCAATAATTTGTAGCGGCCCTTTGCGTCAGGATCTTTTGTCTCAAGGTAAAAAGTGTCAAACGCGTCGCGTGACGGATGGTCAACAGGAATATTAAGGGCTGAAAAATTATGAAACTCTGTTTCCATCTCAGGGCTTTCGTGTACAACAAAACCAAGCCCTTCAAAAATCTTACAAATTTCATCAACCGTTTGCGTCAAAATATGCTTGTGCCCTTGTAGTTGTGCAACACCGGGAATCGTCACATCAATAGCATCTTCCTTTACGCCGGATTTCTGTAAAGAACCTGCTTTCTCTTTCATTAAAGCGGTAACCAAATTACGCAGATCATTAGCCCCTTTACCCACAACCGGCTTTTCTTCCTTTGGCAGGGTTCCCAGGCTCGCGTAAATCTCTTGAACAAGCCCTTTTTTGCCTAAAAATTTGATACGAAAGGCCTCTAGTGCCTTTGCATCCGCAACAGCAGCTATTTCCTGTTTAACTTGTTCTTCTATTTCTTGAAAATTCCACATAAAAAAGGCTCTTTCTAAATAATGTCCTCATATTCTTCAAATTATTGAACCATTGTACCACTACCCGCGTCGGATTCAACCATAAAATATTCAGGAGTGTCCCCATTTTTTGTATCGCCTACAAGCGCAGCAGATTTTGGGAAACCTTGATCGCGAGTTCCGCAGCTGGTTGTCTACGACAAAGAATATTCCAGAAAAGACAACCACGCGAGGACTGTCTGAGCAGGCAAGGTTTTCCAAAATCTGCTGCGCGGATTCTGATTAACCATAACTTCAGGAATCACAAAAACTTCCAAAAAGATTCATCTGCTTTCTAAGGAAACTCATGTAAAATATCATGCCCAGGCCGTATTCGATTAAAAATCTACATCTTTAACACAACTTTTAGCGATTCTTTAGCGTTGACAACAAGGTCAAAGCCTTGCTGAATATCTTCAAACGGCAAAATATGAGTAAGCGTATCTTTAATCGGCAGTTGGTTTGTCTTAATAAGTTCTAACGCTTCCTCTAAATCTACAGACGCGGCCCCGTAAGAGGATGTCACAGTCAATTCGTTCCGCCAAAAATCAACAATCGGCAAAGAAACATCTTCACTGGGAATAGCAAAAAACAGGATAACCCCTTTTTTATCAATACACGAAAAGGCCTGCCCCACCGCCTGCGTTGCCCCTGTACAAATAATCACGCGATCCGCTTTAACATCTAAAGATGCCCTGGCATCCACAACTTCATCCGCGCCAAATTCTTTTGCCTTCTTTAATCGATACGCGTCAATATCTGTGGCAATAACCCTGGCCCCTTTTAGTTTGGCCATGCGGATATTCAACAACCCTGAAATCCCGCTGCCTAAAACAAGAACTGTCTGTCCCTGACCAACACCGATCACGCGCTGGGCACGCACCACACACGCTAACGGTTCGATCATCGTACCCTCTTCATAAGACATTTCATCCGGCAAAACATACACGCCATTGTCCACATTAATCTTCGGAACCCTTACAAACTCACTGTACCCGCCGGGATCGTAGTTGCCGCTGTGCAAGGTCTCACACGCGGTGTGATTTCCAGCAACACAATATTTACATGTATTACACGGAACATGATGGCTTACAAAAACCCGTTGCCCGACCGTGTATTTTTCCGACTTGGACTCAATGATTTCACCGGCAATTTCATGGCCTAAAATGCGCGGGCCTTTTTTAATGCGGTACCATTCCATGACATCTGTCCCGCAGATCCCGCTAGCCACAACCTTAACTAAAATTTCGCCATGGTTAATTTGCGGAACCGCGATATCTTCAAACCGAATGTCTTTGTTGTTGTAATATCTGGCAATTTTCATTTTTTCGCTTACTTGATTTCATTAAAAATTTCCTGAGCCTGCTTAACATCTACACCTTCATGAACAATCGCTCGAAGCGCCTTGGCAATTGCCACTGGGTGTGGTGTTTTCCAAACATTCCGGCCCAGGTTGATTCCAGCCGCGCCTTTTTGCATCCCGTCGTGAACAAATTCAAAAACCTCTTTTTCTGTCTCACACTTCGGGCCGCCTGCCATGATCACAGGAACCGGACAGCCATTAACAACTTTATCAAAATCTTTGTCACACCAATACGTCTTAACAACCCTCGCGCCAAGTTCCGCGGCAATACGGCAACACAAAGCCAAATACCGGGCCTCACGTTTTTCCATTTCTTTACCGACCGCGGTTACTGCCATCACAGGAATACCGTAATCCTCACATTCATTAACAAGCGTTGTGAGGTTGTGAAGGGTTTCCTTTTCGTAATCGCTTCCAATAAAGACCGAAACCCCGACCGCTGCCGCATTAAGCCGAATTACTTCTTCAATGGATGTTGTTAACTCTTCGTTTGCTAAATCCTTTCCAACCATGCTCGTGCATCCTGAAACACGCAAAACAATCGGCTTACTGTTAACCGGGTCAATCGCGGCGCGCAACACTCCACGCGTACAAAACAACGCGTCCGCGTAAGGCAAAAGAGGCTCAATAGTCTCTCCTGGTTTTTCAAGTCCACTCGTCGGCCCCTGAAAATAACCATGATCAATCGGCATAAAAAAACATTTTCCATTTGGCATTAATTGACTTAATCGATTTTTCATTCCCCAGTCCATGTTTACCTCCCTTTATTGAAACACAAAAATTGTTTTCTTTACTTATCGCGGCTCACGCTTTTTCAGGGCGGACAATCAAATACCCTTTTTCAATTAACCAATGATGAAACTGATAAGTGGTGTAACGGCAGGCGTCTTTGCATCCTTGCCGGATTTTTTCACATTCTTCGCTTCCCTCTTTTTGGGCTTCCAGCTCAACCTGTTGAGGGCATTGAAGATCTTTACAAAATTCTCTGCGTTGATAATCGACGTATCCTTGCATAAAATCGATCCTTTTTTTATTCTGTCAAAATTTCTACTAATTGAACTCGGGCACAATTGTACCGCTATTCACCTAAGAACGCAAAAGAAAAAACCTCAATTCTTTACAAAAACCAATATCCCCGTATAATGGAATCATGTTCCGGAAACGATTTTCTTTTCTTTTTTTAATTTCATTTCTCTCTCTTTGTGCAAGCTTGTGCTTTGCAGATATTGTCCATTTTAAAAACGGCAAAACTTACGAAGGTGAAGTTAAAGAAACAGCGGAAGGGTATTGGGTTGATGGTGCTCTTTTTTTAAAAAAAGAAATCGATCACATTGAAGAAAAAAAACTGCCGCCCAGGGCAAAACATCATGCCCATCAATCTGCGGTTCAGAAATTCTCAATATCTTCGTCGGGAAAAATCCCCAGCAGGCTTGCTGGGTTTATGAACGAGTTCTCCCGCAATATTAAAGAACGCGAAGCCCAGCGGTCCCAAGATATTGAGTCAAAACTCAACGAACTCTCTTTACCCCAAATCATTCTTCTTTTAGCAGGCTTTTTCATTTTAACCTTTCTCCCTCTCTACATTATTGCCCGCAAACTCACCATTTCGTACGCCTGGCTTATGTGGATTCCCGGCCTTCAGGTCATCATGATCCCGCGAATGGCAGGAAAAACCATGGGCTGGATATTTAAAATATTTTTTGGTATCCCCTTGGCCCTTATCGGCCTTTTTATTATCTCATTTCTTCTTAAATTCACACCCGGCGTTGCCGCTTCTTTAGTCGGAAGTGTTCTTTTTTCTTTATGGTTTTGCTTTGCCTTTTTCTGTTTTTGGCTCACAATCGCGAAAAACCTTGGCAAACCTAAAATTCTTGTTGTTTTAGCGTTTATCTTAAGCACGGTCAGCGGGACGCTGGACATCGTTACCGCGTACAAAGGCATTTCGCCTCCTGGAGGAATGATCTTTTTATGGGATATTTTTGAAATTTTAACTTATTTTCCCTGGCTTGCTGTTTTGTGGTATCTGGCTTTGTCAAAAAAATCATCAGATAAAAAAGAGACAAAACAAACGAACAAAAAAACCCCTCCTGAAGGCCCTAGAACGTCGCCCCAAAAAACACCACAAGAAAGACCTCAACAAAACACTCCACACCCACCACCGTATCGCGCGTAAAAACATATCTCCTAACACCCAGTGAGTTGCTTTTTGGGTGAATAGTGCGAGGTGTTCCACGCGCAGTTTCGAAGCGTAGCGGAGATGTTTGAGCATGGGATACCTTGCGCTGTTCGCCTCCTCTCTAGCCA
>JAGLHE010000183.1 GCA_023143685.1 Candidatus Omnitrophota bacterium | reverse complement strand
GAGGCCGAGTGGGAATACGCCTGTCGTAGCGGCGGCCGGGATGAGAAATATGCCGGCAGCAATGATCTCGGCCGGGTAGCCTGGTATAGTTCAAACAGCGGCTCTTCGACCCATGCCGTGTGCGGCAAAGCGGCCAACGGTCTCGGGCTTTATGATATGACCGGCAATGTCTGGGAGTGGTGTTTGGACTGGTATGGTAAAAATTATTACAGTTCGAGTCCGACGGATAATCCCCAGGGTCCGTCTTCGGGTTCGCTCCGCGTTAATCGCGGCGGCAGCTGGGACTACTACCCGTGGGGCCTGCGTTCGGCTTACCGCAGCAGGTACGTGCCGTCAAGTCGCTACATCAGCCTCGGCTGCCGGCTGGTTTCCCCAGGGCGGCGCTAGCCGGGCATAAGGAAAGAAAAGTCAAGAAATAGGAGTTGAGAGTATCTTCGAACTTTTTTTGAAGCCATCAACTGAGCTTGTGCCCTTGGGTGCTTCGAAGGGGACAGAGCTGAAGGTCTGTCCCCGCCCTGTACAAGTCTGGTTATTTTCTTTAAGCAGGAGGCTCCGAATGGACCCCCGGACCCTATAATTACTACCTGCCATACTTTAAGGCCGGCAATGGTGTTTGGACCGGTTTGGGTTTGGCTAACCGTAATCGGGGTGATTTCACACAATTGCAAGCGGCAGTCTATGATAGCGGGGGCAACACTCTAACAATAGAGAATAAAAGCTGATAAAAAAGCAGGGAGTTGCCAGTGCAAAACAAAAAACCCCAAAGGTATATGATGCATGTCTAATGTTCGCCGGGTTGCGGACGCCGCTGTGAAAGAAATGGAGATTCAATAAAAATTTACGATGAATCTACAAGTTTGCATTCCGGTCGAAAAGTTTAGGTTGACAGTGGCAATCTCTTTGCGAAGAAGGGGCAATCGAGTCTGATCCTAACGCTCCTCCTTGTGATTAGTCGCAGATTTATTTTTTTAAATCTTACGCTGAAGTATGTTTAAACTGTGGTAAATTGGCATATAAACAAGATGAAAAGTGTTTGAATTGAGAAATGGGCTGTTACTGAAACTGTGCATTTAAACAACCAAGATTTTAAAAGGAGGATGAACTAATGAAGGTAGGAACGAGAAAATTGGCAATGGCTATCGGTATAGCTTTTATAGTGTCTTCTTCAACCCTGGCCTTTGCAGGTGCTCCAATAATCAATGTGGATGGGGGTGGGGGCGTCGGCGTCACCGCAACCGCCTGGATTACCGGCAATTCAAACGACACTTCTTTTCTCGATGGCTGGTTCCAGAAACCGAACATCGGCATGTGGCATGGGTATTTTCGTGATATTGATACGGATTTCAACGCCTACTGCTTTAATTTCGGTATCAAGAACCGGGTGGAGCTCTCTTGCGCTCGCGCGACCGCATCAGTTGAAAACGGTCCCACCATTAAAATGGACAGTTTCGGAGCTAAAATCAATCTGATTAAAGAAAACTCTTTCAGCAGTTCCTTTGTTCCGGCCGTGTCGGTTGGTGTCACCTATCGCGTCAACCACGACATTCAGGGAATGGATGATGATAAAGGATTAAATACTACCTGGTTGCCAGTAAAATTGTTCCCAAGGCTGGCCTGCTCCCATTCCCGCTGCTCTTAAACGCCGGTGCTATCTACACTGATGCCCAGCAGCGTGGAATCTTTGGTTTCAATGACGATGAAGATGTTCTTTGGTTCTTTGATTTCTGCGGCATTGTTCCCCTTTTCCCGAAATGGGATTATTTTACAACCTGTTTTCCCGGTGTTGAGTGCCGAACCGGGGCCAGTTATGATGACGGCTATGAAGAGGAAGATACTTGGATCGCTTACTGCGACCTTTTAGCCACCGACAATCTTATTATCGCCCTCGCTCATATCTGGAACGGTAATCCTCGTAACGGTGATCCTTTCAGTCGGAGCAAGGTCGGCTTAGGTGATGCCTTCATCTTTATGCTCGATTATGATTTCTAAACCAGTAGATCGATAAAAGAAATTTACTCAGCTAAAACCGGTATCTGACGAGCCACCGGCATGAGTGGCATGAAGTTTCATGGAAGCCTCATGCCACTACGATGGGTTCTGGAAACTGGACAATGTGCTAAACGGCTATAAAAATATATGTATTACAAGCCATAACCTATAAATCCCCTCCTTTACAAGCAAAGGAGGGGATTTATAGCAGAAAGAGAAAACAGTACAGCCAAGAATTTAAAGCAAAAGTTGTAAGGCAAGTGCTAAAAAAAATTGAAGATTTCCACGACAAATCACAAGTAAATTATTGTGCACCAAAATTATAAATGTTCGGCGACAGGTCTTTGTTACACATATTTACGATAAAGCTCTACATTACAGGCTGGATGAAAAGTAGAGATTGGCAGTGGTAATATTAACAACTTCGGTGTTGACTTTCTTCTGAAAGTCGCATACTACACTTCAAATTATATAGACATTTGCTGGGAAAGCCACGGGTCTTGTTTCCAAAATCAAAAAGACAGCCAGATTGCCTCATGAAGAGCAATTCGGCTGTCTTTTTTTGTTATCAACCTATTTGACTTTTATCAATAAACCGGAACAACTTGGAGTACCCGCCATAAAAAAAATAATTCTGCTTAGCTGTATTTTTTTACTGATGCCTCTTTCGGTTTTAGCTGCTACCTTTAGGCCTTTCTAAAAAACTGCCCCAACGAAATTTTTCCAATACCAAATTATAGACTTCAGCTTTACTTCCCGCTTCTTTACTTGATGAGATTCATAACTCATATCAATACTTTATCATAGTTTGAGAAAATGAACTCAACAACCACACCTAAAGCAGCTGGTTAAATTAAAGAGTTTAAAATCGGGACACGGGTCGGTACTGGGACTGAAACTGCCGTATAGCCCGTTATATGTGACAACTCTCCTGATTAAACGCCTAAATTGTCGATTTTTTGGTTTTTTCCTAACAGTTTATGCCGAAGTGTGTTATAGTTGCAACTAAAGCTCGTCCAGTGGGAATTAATTTACACTGTATCCAACCTTAGTTGGGACTTCTCGTTGACAATCGACTAATACTGGTCGGCACGATCCCGTCGCCTCCTCTGAGACTTATCCTCAAAGGAGTAGCTATGCTAGTAGTCCCGTCCGTCGTGTCTTTGAACACGTCTATACCCTCCCTCAAATTTGTTGCCAAAAACCACGAATTAAGATCCGTACCATTTAGCGCCACAGAAGGCAAACAGCGCATCGCCACCGCAGTTGTCTATTGTGAAGCTGATTTTGGTGAGATTGACGGCAAGACCGCCAATGGTCTGATCAGGCGCTCAGAAAAATATAAAATCATTTCTGTTGTCGACAGTGAAAAAGTTGGACTTGATACCGGTATGGTTCTTGATAACAAACCGAACGCGATTCCCATCTGTCTCGATCTCGCTGGTGCACAGGCACAGGCCGGCTTGATACCTGATTTCTTTATTTTCGGGATGGAGGTTTAGTATGGAATATAACTCTAACCCTGGAGAACCTGTAACTACTGCTTTGCTGCTGGCAGCCGGAATCGGTAGCCGTCTTTGTTCCTTGACGAAAAATGCACCAAAAAGCCTAACTTTAGTCCATGGCAAGTCGATACTTGAACGTTTAATCAACAGTCTGAGTCAGCAGGGTTTCAAACGTTTGGTTGTCGTAACCGGACACCTGGAACACTGTATCAGGGATTTTCTGGGAAATCAGGTAGGTGACATCGCCATCGATTATATTTTCAGTTCGCGATACAAGACGACCAACAATATCTATTCTCTCTGGGTGGCCCGTGAAATTATCAACGAGCCGTTTCTGCTACTCGAAAGTGATCTCGTTTTTGACCCATCACTTCTGGATGAAATGATCTATCCAGATCGGATAGCAGTGGCCAAGATGCAACCGTGGATGAATGGATCCTATGTCACAAGCAATCGATCTAAACAGGTTAAAACCTTGATGGCGGGCAATACCGACCCTTTTACTGAAACCCGATACAAAACCGTCAATATTTACAGCCTTTCACTTACTTCTTGGCATCTTATTGTAAAAAGATTAGACCAACATATTGCCGATGGCAAAGTAAATGATTATTATGAAACTGTATTCGCAGAGTTGATTGCTGATGGCAGTCTCGCTTTTAAAATTGTCTCCTTTGACCGCAAACCGTGGTATGAAATAGACACCCTTGAAGATTTGGCAGAGGCTGAAAAACTATTTCCTGCAGACACATATAAGGCCACAAAAACTGTTACTCTTGCACAACCTGATGTATTTATCCCGCACTTGAACAATACCGCCACATTCTCCTCTCCTCCCCCGAAGACAACAGGACAAATGCATGCCACAAAATAGTTATAAGGCCCAATCTGAAAAATACGAATTTATTTCTGCTCAACACGGTGGTTACTATAGGCATGATTTTATAGATCATGCCTATCTTTATAATCTCTATTTCCCGCCAGAGGCTGTTTTTACAAAGTTTAAAGATCAAATTCACGACCTTG